>JAYVMK010000519.1:0-5140 GCA_043758995.1 Lichenibacterium sp.
TGTCGGAGGTGGATAGCCGCCCGAGTCTGTCAGTTCGATGAGCCTCGCCGCCCTTCGGCGTAGTATTGCGCACCGAGGGGACACCACGTCAGAACCGCCTCAAGCGGCCTCAGCCACCGCAGCCAGCCCGGCACGAATAAGCAGTAGCTCGCCCTGACGTCGACGAACCCGGCCTCCCGGAGGCGCCCAGACAGCGATCCGGCGCGGATCAGCACGGCATTGTCGTCGAAGGGGCACTCGTTTACGATCTTCACGGTCAGCGGATTGAGCGGGTTGTGCTCGAAAACGAACAAAACTCCTCCCGGCTTCAGGACCCGGTGCATCTCGCGCATCATAGCCGGGTGGTCCGCATGGGGGATGTGGTGGAGCACGCAGGCCGTGAAGACGACGTCGACAGAGCGGTCCGGATAGGGGAGAGGCTCGCCCTCGGCACAGCGCGAGAAGCGCGCCAGCCCGCCGTGACGCGCCTCCGCCAGGGCGATGCTGTCCGGCGACACGTCTGTACCCAAAATCTCCGCCCGCGGAAAGTAAGTGTGGAAATAGGGGATCGACTGGCCGACGCCGCAGCCGAAATCTAGGATCCGCAAGCCTTCGCCGTCGGTCGCCACTCGCTTGCGGACCGCCGCCACCTTGTAGCTGGCGAAATATCCCGTCTCCTCGCCGCCGATCCGCGTATGGCGACCGAGCACTTCCTCGTAGCTTCCGGCGAAACGGTCGAACTCCGGCTCGACGGTCATGGTGTGTCCTTCCACACGCACCAGGGCGCCTTGCGCCCGGCCCAGAGATCTTCGAGCAAGCGTTTCTCGCGCAGTGTATCGACCGGCTGCCAGAACCCGCGGTGCCGATGGGCCATGAGTTCGCCGGCGGCCGACAACCGCTCTAACGGATCGCGTTCCCACACCGTCGCGTCGCCCTCAATCAGATCGAGCACCTTGGGTTCGAGGACGAAGAAGCCGCCGTTGATCCAGCCGAACTCATCGGCCGCTTTCTCGCGGAATGCCGCGATAGCGCCGTCCTCGCCGATTTCAAGCGAACCGAAGCGCCCGGGCGGCTGGACGGCGGTTACTGTGGCGAGGTGGCCGTGGGCGCGATGGGCGGCCACAAGTTCGCCGATATCGATATCGGCAACACCATCGCCGTAGGTCATCATGAAGGTCTCGTCGCCGATGAGATCTCGGACACGCCGCATCCGGCCGCCCGTCAACGTGCCGAGTCCCGTGTCGACCAGCGACACGCGCCACGGTTCGGCGACGTTGTTGAAATACTCGACCGAGCCGCGGGCGAAGTCGTAGGTAACGTCGGTCCTGTGCAGCGCATAGTTCGAGAAATACTCCTTAACGAAGTACCCCATGTAGCCGAGGCATATCACGAAGTCGTTGTAACCGTAATGACTGTAGATCTTCATAATGTGAAGCAGCAGGGGAAGTCCGCCGATCTCGATCATGGGCTTCGGGCGGAGGTTGGTCTCCTCTGAGAGGCGTGTGCCGAACCCGCCCGCTAGCAACACAACCTTCATCGCGCTACCTCGCAGGCATCCCGTTCCTCGGCGCTCGGCACGTCACGGCGCCCGTCCGCCCCCTGGCGATCCACGACCGCTTCGACGATCGTCAGCGAGGAACTCTTCACGTTTTTGTAAATGCGCCCGATATACTCGCCTAAGATGCCGAGCAGCATCGAGTTGAGCCCCAGGGAGAACAGGATGAGGACGTAGAGCGTCGCAAGGCCCGTAGGCCAGCGATTGTAGGACAGAAGCCGGTCGAGGAAGAAGTAGACGGCGCCGAGAGCCGCGAGACCGGACATGGCTACACCGCACACCATAGCGATGCGTAAAGGAACGGTGGAGTGGTGCAAGATGCCGTCGACCGCAAGGCCGAGCAAGCGCCAGATGTTGAACTTGCTCCACCCGCGGGCGCGCGCAGCCCTGTCGTAGACGAGCCCGGTCTGCCTAAACCCCATGGTGGCGATCATACCGCGCAGGTAGGGCTGCTGGTCCGTGTTCAATCGCAGCTCGTCGAGGATGCATCGGTCGATAAGGCGAAAGTCACCTGCATCGTGCGGCAGATGGTCCTCGCTAAGGAAATCCACAAGACGGTAGAACAGTTTGCGCGCGATGAACAGCCCCCAGCTCTCGTTAGGCCGGCTGCGCCGAACACCGTAGACTACCTTGTATCCGTCGCGCCAGAGGCGGAGGAATTCGGGCAGCAGCTCGGGCGGATCCTGCAGGTCGACGTCAATCTGGAGCGCGGCGACGCCGCGGGCGTTGTTGTAGTTGGTGAGAATTGAGCGCTGGAAGCCGAAGTTGCGCGAGAAGCGGATGACCCGCACGCGATCGTCGCGCTCGCTCAGGCTCATCAGGCGCTAGAAGGTCGTGTCTTCGCTGCAATTATCGGTGAATAGGATCTCAAATCTGTAGGACTCCGCGAGCGCCTCCAGCACGGGTATCAGTCGCGCTTGAAAGGGATCGATATTGTCCTCTTCATTGTAAACCGGCACGCAGATTGATATCAGAGGAAGACCGGGGTTCATGGGTCGACCTCGGCAGGGACACGCGCACCGAGCGCCGCGACCGCCCGGGCCACCCCCTCACTGAGCGAAAGGGCCGGCGCGAAGCCGGTCGCGTCTGAGAAGGCCGCGCCGTTGCCCACCTGCCACATCGGCTCGCCGGGGCGCATCTCGAGCGCGCCGAAATCGAGCCTGTCGGGAGCCGCGCCGCATGCGTTCGCTATCCGGAGGGCGAAGTCTCGCATAACGATCGGCCGGCCGGAACAGAGATTGTAAGCGGCGCGAACGGACCGCCTGGCCAGAGTGCCGGCGCGGACCAAACCCTCCACGGCATCGTCGACGTGGAGCATGTCCCGAACCTGCCGTCCCGACGACAGGCGCGGCCGCTCGCCGCGCGAGAGCGCGACCGCAACCGACGGCAGCATCCGATGCGGCGCCTCGCCCGGCCCGTAGATGCCGAACAGGCGCAGGTTGACGAAGCCAAGGCCGTAATGCTCTGCCAGCGCCCGACCCCAAAGGCCGCCCGCTGCCTTCGACGTCCCATAAAGGCCCGCCCCGACCAACGGATAGTCTTCGCCGATTGGCACGTTCGGGATGCCGTCGGCATATTCCGAGCACGAGCCGGCGTAGACGATCCCGCACGCGCCCGCCGCCGCGGCCGCCTGAACCGCCGCCGCCGTGCCGGCGACGTTGAGCGCGAAGGTCTGCACGGGATCGCGGTCGTCCGGCGAGACTCCATAGGCGGCTAGGTGGTACAGCACGTCGGCGCACGTACCCTGGATGGCGTCGGATAGGTCGTCGGCCATGCGGGCGACCGGCACGAAGCGCACACCCGCTACGCCGGGATTGCGCCGGCCCGCGCAGGTCACGTCCCAGCCGTCCCGCACGAGCCGCGCAGCGAGGTGGCGGCCGATGAAGCCGCTGCCGCCCGTGATCAGGGCTGCCCCGACGCCCATCATGCGCGACGCCTTTCAAGGAAGGCGTCAACCTGCCCGAGCGTGAAGCTTCGCATGTCGGATCCGTCACGGTGCGCGCGATACCACGCCACGCTCAGGCGCAGGGCGTCCTCGACGTCCGTGACGGGCCACCAGCCGAGCTGCCGCCGAGCCTTGGCACAGTCGAGCTTGAGGAACGTCGCCTCGTGTGGATGCGGGCCGGCATCAGCCTCCCAGGCGGCTTCTGGCCCCCAAAGGGCAGCGAGGCACCCGGCCACGGCCCCGACCTCTATCTCGCTATCAGCGCCGGGACCGAAATTCCAAGAATTCGCCGCATCTTCTCCGTGGGGACCTGCTAGCGCCTGCGCAAGCAGCAGGTAGGCACTTACCGGTTCGAGAACGTGCTGCCAGGGCCGCACGGCCTTGGGATGGCGGATCCGAAGCGGCAGGCTGCGCCGGAAGGCCCGGACGGCGTCGGGAACCAGTCGATCCTCCGACCAGTCGCCGCCGCCAACCACGTTGCCGGCCCGCGCTGTGGCGACGCGGCAGCCGTCCGCCGCTAGAAAACTATCGCGATACGCGGCCGTCACGAGTTCGGCGCAGCCCTTAGAGTTGCTGTAGGGATCGCGGCCGCCGAGGGGCTCGTCCTCGCGGTAGCCCCATACCCACTCCCGATTGTCGTAGCACTTGTCGCTGGTGACGACGACGATCGCCGTGACGCCGCCGGCCCGTCGCGACGCCTCCAGCACGTTGACCGTGCCCATGACATTCGTTGCGTAGGTCTCGACCGGGGCATTGTACGAGCGACGTACAAGGGCCTGCGCCGCCATGTGGATCACGATATCGGGCCGGGCCCCCGCCAAGGCCGTCGACAAACCGTCGAGATCACGGATGTCGCCCTCGCGGTGGCGCAGGTCGGCGTCGATGCCAGCCAACTCAAAAAGATCATCCTCGCTGTTCGGCGGGAGTGCATAGCCCGTCACCATGGCCCCGAGGCGCCCTAGAAGAAGGCTGAGCCAAGCTCCCTTAAAGCCCGTGTGGCCGGTGAGAAAGACCCGCCGCCCTGCCCAGAACGTCGGCTCGATTTGGGCACGCATTCCTATCACAGGCTGAGACCCGCTCCGTTGGAAAGAAGAACTCTCGACCCAGCCAAGTCAGGCTTCGAAGCAGTCCGGCTCGACAAATCCTTAGTGAATCTGGACCGTGATAGCAATCGTCGATCCGGCGAGGCCAGGGCAGTCGCTTGAGAATGAGCTTGACTTCTGACGAGAAATCGCTCGTGAGCGCTAGCTTGTGACTCTGATGCGCTTTCCTGAACGTCGGAGGCCGCCATGGCATCGTCGACCTACATGTCGTTTCTCGATCACGTCGCCGCTGACGTGACCCCCGAAATCTCGTCCATGCGAAGCTGGAGTCCGGCCCATTGAAGGGACGGACGGATGAAGAAGTCGAGATTTTCGGAAGAGCAGATCATCGGCATCCTGAAGGAGCAGGAGGCCGGCGTTTCGGTCGCTGAGCTATGCCGCAATCATGCGATGAGCGACCCGAGCTTTTACACTCGGAAGGCCAAGTACGGCGGCCTGGACGTGTCGGAGACGAGGCGGCTAGAGCTGGTGCCGCTCAAGCCGGGTCGTATGCATCGTAGCCTGCGGCGGCGAGATAGTTGCGGCACTCGTCGGGCCTGAAGCGTTTGAAGGCATCGC
>JAYVMK010000520.1:0-3701 GCA_043758995.1 Lichenibacterium sp.
CCCAAGGTCTGCGGGTCGGCGATCAGCACCAGCTGCTTGAAGTCGCCTTTGTGACGCATCGCGTAGAGCGCGTCGGCGAGTTGCTTGGCGAAGGTCGCCTCGGCAGTCTGCTTGATGGTCTGATCCTCCGGACGCGAGCCGGACGGGCCCTGGCTTCCCTCGGCGGACAGGCTTTTGGGGGTGACGCGTTTTTCCTCTGTCAGCGACAGGTCAGAGCCCGTCCCCGTATTGCGGAGCAGGATCGCCTTGGCGCCATCGGCGACGACCACGAGGGCGTCGGGCGGCACGGTATGTTTCGACATGATGGGTCCTTTTCGAATGCCGAAGGCAACGCGCCCGACACCGATCGGGTCCCGATCGTCTTTTTTCGTGAAGCACACGACAGGCGACACCGGGCGCCTGCCGGCGCGTCAGGGCTTCGTCCCCGACTGGTCGGCGTTCACGAAGTTGGCCCGGTTGGGCATGGTGACCTTGGGGAGCGCCTGCGCGTCCATCACGGCATCGTCGGGAACGAGGTGATTGAGATTCAGCACATAGGCCGACACCGCATAGACCTCGTCGGGGGTCAGCGATTGAGGTGCGTTGAACGGCATGGCGCGACGCACGAAGTCGAAGAGGGTCGTGGCATAGGGCCAATAGCTGCCCACCGTCTTCACCGGCTTGGCGCTCCTGAGCGTGCCGAAGCCGCCGACGAGCTGGTCCATCGGCTTGCCCTCACCGCGCGACCCGTGGCACGCCGCGCATTTGTCGGCGAAGATCGCGGCGCCCTGCGCGACGCTGCCGTGGCCGGGCGGCAGACCGGTTCCGTCGGGCGATATGTCGATGTTCCAGCCCGCGATCTGCTGCGGGGTCGCAGGCTGACCGAGGCCGAAGGTCCCGCCCGCCAGCGCAGCGCCGCCGAGCGTGGTACCGCCGATCAGTACGGCTGCGAGGAGGAGGGTGCTATCCCGCATTGGTCACTGCTCCTCCGGCCGCCACCTGCCAAGTCTGCACGGCATTGTAGTGGTAGTAGGAGCGGACATCGCGAACCTTCAGCAAGTCCTCGCGGCTCGGCTGCACCTTGCCCGTATCGTCGGTGACGCGGCTCGCCAGCGTGGCGTCCCCGCCGTCCCACCGCCAAGGCAGGCGAAAGCGCGTGAGGCATTTGGACAGGATCGTCTCCTGCAGCGCCGCGTCGCGCCAGGTCTCGCCGCCATTCGTCGTCACCTCGACCTTCGCGACCTTGCCGCGCCCGGACCAGGCGAGCCCCGAGATCTCGTAGAAGCCTGTCCGCTGTAGGGTCTGGCCGCCCGACGGAAAGGTGATGACGGATTTGGGCTCCATGATGAAGTTGAACTGCCGCACCGAGCCGTCCGGCATTAACTCGGTGTATTTCGCAGTTTCCTCACGGGTCTCGAAGGGGGCCGCTCCGAGCTTGAGGCGGCGCAGCCATTTGATGCTCATGTTGCCTTCGAGCCCTGGCAGCAGCAGGCGCAGGGGATAGCCTTGCTCGGGCCTGAGCCTCTCGCCGTTCTGCGCATAGGCCAGAATGGCATCGTCGAGCACCCTCTCGACCGGAACACTGCGCGACATGGCAGCCGCATCCGCGCCCTCGGCCAGCATCCATGTGCCCTCTGGCGGCCGTCCCGCCTCTGCCAGGACGGTGCTCAGCCGAACGCCCGTCCACTCGCTGCAGCTCAACAGGCCATGGGTGTCCTGCGCGGTCATAGCGGGGTCCGGCTTGCCCCAATTCTGTGTGTTGCCCGAGCATTCGATGAAATGGAAGCGCGACACGGAGGGAAACCGCTCGAGGTCGTCCATGGTGAACAGCAGCGGCCGATCGACGAGGCCATGCACCATCAGACGATGGGCGGCGGGTTTGATGGCCGGCACGCCGGCGTGGTGGCGCTCGAAATGGAGGCCGTTCGGCGTGACGATGCCGGTGAGATCCTGCAGCGGCGTCAGACTGAACCCCGCCTCCATGGTGGGTGGCGGCGGAAGTCCATGTCGCAACCTGCGGACCACTGTGGCTTCGTGCGGCGATGGCGCGCCGTAGGGCGGGCTCATCAGCGGGGCACCGGGCTCGTGCTGCCATTCGGGGACGGCGGGCGGAAGATCGTCATCCGGCGCGTCGGCGCTCGTCTGTGCGGCAGCGTGGCCGAGTGGTAAGGCGGCCAGGGCGCCTCCCGCCAGCAGGCTTCGTCGGGTCACGGCCTTCAGAGCAGCCGGATCGGTGCGCTTGGAAGGGTCCTGCGCTGTGTCTCTCGGTCGATCCGACATCGTATCCTCGGCCGCCATCGGAGGCACTGCTCCAGTTCGTCGCTCAGCTCATCAACGCTCTCCGCGAGAGGGCAGGTCCGTGCCTTCCGTTGCGTTCGCATGTGGTTTTCAAAATAGTCGATCAAGATTTAGTCGGGCGCATTGCTCATGATGCGCGATCTTTGCTGCCGGCTAGATTTTCTGGCCGAGCGATTGACTCCGACCCGTCTGCCGCGAGATCAGGATCATCTCGCCCACCAGCCTGCCGTCTTGCATCGACGACGGTGCCGAGATTTCAGCTTTCGACGAGGCTGCGGCCGTTGCCGTCGACAGGGATGTGGCCGAAAGGTACGTCTATTCGCACCGATTCCTCACGAGCTTTTCCGAGTGTGACCGACAACGACGAGGGAAGGGACTGGCGTGCACGCGTCGGAGAGGAGCCCGACACATCGGGCCTTTCGACCGACCAGGCACGAGCTCGCGAGCCAGGCCGTGGACGCGAAGCCGACACCCCGAAGGACATCCCCACGCGGGGGTGGTGGGACATCCTGGTACGGGTGTTCTGGGCCACCTCGGCCAACCGTGTCCTGTCGACAGCCGGAAGCGTGGCCTTCTTCGCGCTTCTCGCGGTGTTTCCGGGCATCGCCGCCATCGTCTCGCTCTACGGGTTGTTCGCGGATGCGAGCACGATCAGCACCCATCTCATCCTGCTGTCCGGCATCCTGCCCGCGGGCGTGCTCGGCCTCGTTGGTGATCAGATCAGGCTCGTGGCGCAGCAGGACAATCATACCCTGAGCGGTGCTTTCGCCATCTCGCTCGCTCTCGCCCTTTACAGCGCCAATTCGGGGATCGTCGCGCTCTTCGACTCGCTGAATGTGGTCTACAACGAAAGAGAGTCGCGCAGCCCGATCCGCCTCTACGCCACCACCTTCTGCTTCACGGTCGCCGGTGTCGTCTTCACCGTGGTGGCACTGACGGGGGTTGTCGTCCTGCCGATCCTTCTCCGTTTCGTCGGCCTGTCGTCGGTGACGGAACAGCTGCTCGCGGCCGCCAGATGGCCGATCCTCCTCGTCACCATCATGGCGAGCCTCGCCGTGATCTACCGCTACGGCCCGTCACGAAAGAAGGCCCGCTGGCGATGGGTGACCTCGGGCAGTGCGGTCGCGGCGCTGCTCTGGATCGCGGCATCGATGCTGTTCTCGTGGTACGTCGCCACCTTCGACAGCTACAACCGCATCTATGGGTCGCTCGGCGCTGGCATCGGCTTCATGGTGTGGCTCTGGATCTCCGCCATCATCGTGCTGCTCGGCGGCGAACTGAATGCCGAAATGGAGCACCAGACCGCCCGGGACACGACGCAAGGCGGCAAGAAACCCCTCGGTGCGCGGGGCGCCATGATGGCGGACCATGTCGGCAAGGCTCAGAGTTGAAGCTCCCGCCTCCGATGCTGCGTAACGCGGCGC
>JAYVMK010000521.1:0-3802 GCA_043758995.1 Lichenibacterium sp.
ACCGGCTGATGACCGAGCTGACCGTGCACCGGACGCTGGGCCTTCGCCACGCGCTAGGCGAGCGGCCGGACGTCGCCTTCCTCGCCGCCTTGCACGTCCTCACGCTGAAGACCTTCTACCACTACGGCTCGGACAGTTGCCTCGAACTCGATGTGAAGAGCGTCAGCTTCGGCACGCAGGCGCCGGGGCTGAACGATAGCGCATCGGTCGAGGCGATCCGCGCGAGGCACGACAGCTGGGCGAAGGCGCTTCCGAAGGAGTCGGCCGACCTTTGGGACGCGCTGGAGGAATGGGACGGCGACAGCAAGGCAGGCCTGTTCGCCCACGTCGTCAGCCTCTCGGTCAACGCCGTGATTGAGCCATGGAACCGGCGTCCTCGCGCATTCGCTCATGCTGATCGACTCGCCCAGGCGGTCGACCTTGACATGGCGGCCGCTGGTTGGACGCCGACCGTGGATAACTTCCTCGGCCGGGTGACGAAAGCCCGTATTCTGCAGGCCGTGGCTCAGGCGAAAGGTCAGCGCGCCGCCGATCGCATCGAGCATCTGAAGAGGGGTGATATGGCGGCCGAGGCGGAAACGCTGCTCGCCGACACCGGCTGGCTGCCCGAACCGCTTCGCACGCCGGGTCAAGCCACTGGCGACGACCAACCGGCGGTGCCGATGATCGAAGAAACTCCAGAGCAGTCCAGCGAAAAACTGCCGGAGGACGAAGACGAGCCGTCAGCTCAGAATGACGACGACGGCGAAGCGATGATCGCCGCCGAGTAGCTGTCGGCTCCAACGAGGCCCGCCGGCGACGGCGGGCCTTTTCTTTTAGAGGACCATCATGGCCGATACCGCGAACGATCTCGCGCGCCGCCTTGGCCGGCAGGCCGAGGCGGTATGTCGCCACTATCTCTCCAACGGTCGCCGCCAAGGCAACTTTTGGCTAGTTGGCGATGTCCACAACACACCGGGCCGCTCGATGTTCGTTCGACTGGGCGACACGCCCAAAGGCGAAGCCGGCAAATGGACTGACGCCGCGACCGGCGAGCATGGCGACCTGCTCGACGTCATCCAGCAAAGCTGCGGCCTGGTCGACTTCAAGGACGTTGCTGAGGAGGCACGTTCGTTCCTCAGCCTGCCGCAACCTGAGCCTGAGACAAACCGTCACCGATCGCGAACGCCCAGCGCTCCATCCGGATCGCCGGAGCCCGCACGGCGACTGTTCGCCATGTCGCAGCCGGTTGAGCGCACTCTCGTCGAAGCGTATTTGCGAGATCGCGGCATTACGGCTTTGCACGGAACCGGAAGCCTGCGTTTCCATCCACGTTGTTACTACCGGCCCGACGACCTCAGCCCGACCGAGACCTGGCCGGCGATGATCGCCGCCGTCACCGATCTCTCCGGCCACCTGACCGGGGCGCACCGCACCTGGCTCGATCCTGGCGGTTTCACCGAGTCGACGCTCGGCAAGGCGCCGATCGACACGCCGCGACGGTCGATGGGCGACCTTCTCGGTCACGCTGTTCGATTTTGCGTGGCGGGCGAAGTCATGGCGGCCGGTGAGGGCATCGAGACGATGCTGTCGCTCCGATGCGTCTTGCCAACCATGCCGACGGTCGCAGCCCTTTCGGCGGCGCATCTCTCCGCCATCCTGTTCCCTGACGCGCTGCGGCGACTCTACATCGCCCGCGACGACGATCCCGCCGGTGACGTCGCAATGGCGACGTTGATCAACCGGGCGCAGGAGGCCGGAATCGAGGCGATCGTGATCTCGCCACGGCTCGGCGACTTCAACGAGGATCTCCGCTTGCTCGGGATCGACGCGCTTCGAGCGGCCTGCCGGGTGCAGATCGCGGCGCAGGACGTCGCCCGCTTCATGGAGCTGGCGGCATAGCCGGAATGGGATGAGAGGCGCTTCGCTGGCGTCGTCGCCACATAGCCGGCGGTCAGGCCTTCCCTCTGCGTCGGAGAGGACCACGCCCACGGCCTTCTGAGAGGGCGATCGGGCGGCAAACGGCCCGGACCGGCAACCTTGTGGGCCGACTATTTTCCGTCGGCGGCAGAGCCGCCTTTACATCGCGAGACAAAATAGTCGGCCCCCTTCGGTCCTCCGCAGAGGCTCCAGCCCTTCGCTGCGCTGCGGGTGCAGGTCCGTTCCGCCCGCCGCCTTCGTCGCCATGAAGGCCGCGATGGGCGCGGCCGATCGGACAAGGAAAGCCGCGATGACCACCGACCACAACGACGACTTCGAACCGCACCACAGCTCATCTCCGACCGACCAGGTCCTCCACGAACTCCAGCTCTATGGCTACCGTCCCTTCCACGACGAGCCCGATCCCAGGCCGCTTCCAGAAGCAAACATCCTCGCCGGCAGCATCTCCGACATCTTCGACGCCCTCGTGGTGGCGCTGGCTGACACTCGTCTCGAACTCGACCTTGAGGACCTGCTCTGGTCCACGGTGAACGTCTTCCACCGCGCCATCGGCCGGATCGAACGCGAGCTCGACGACAACGAGTTGGCTCAGCAGCGCTCACAGCGAGAACAGGACGGCAGCGAGGTCAAATCCGTCGAGCTGGAACGACTGACGGCGGAGGGCCAGACGCTGATCGAACGCCGCAACGCCTTCGAGTTGATGCGCGACCAGGCCGCCGACCAGTTCGAGCACCACACCCATTCGACCTGGCGGCCGCGCAATGGGTCGAAGGTCAACCACCGCAACCTGACCTCGGCGATGATCGACAGCCGCGATTTTCTCAGCGCTAAGAAGCGCGCCGACAACCAAGTGCTCCTGCCCGCTGGACCGAAAGTGGCATTGACCGGCGGGCTCGACTTCAACGACCATCGTCTTCTCTGGGCCAAGCTTGACCAGGTCCACGCGAAGCACCCGGACATGGTGCTGCTGCATGGCGGCTCGCCGAAGGGCGCCGAGCTGATCGCCGCCAAATGGGCCGACAACCGCAAGGTCCCGCAGATCGCCTTCAAGCCGGACTGGACGAAGCACGCCAAGGCCGCGCCCTTCAAGCGCAACGATGCGATGCTCGAAGTGCTGCCGATCGGCGTGATGCACTTCCCGGGCACTGGCATCCAGGACAACCTCGCCGACAAGGCCAAGAAGTTCGGCATCCCGGTCTGGAAGTTTGGCGGCGCGTGAGCACTGCCCCCTCTTCGTCCGCAATGACGTGAACCCGGAAAAGCGGATCGGCGGCTTTCCGCAAAGCCGCCTTTCAGTCCGGTTCACCCGTCACGGCGATCTGGGCCGCACGAGCATAGTGCGCCAACTCCGTATCGTTCTCGATCAATCCATCGAGCAGCGCCTTCATGTCGCTCTGATCGGACGGCGATTGAAACGGCCCCGGCTGCCGCTCGATCGAAAGCACCGCGATGGCGAGCGCCTTCTTCACCAGATGCAGGTCCCGTGAATTCGGCCATGCGGCATGCCTCAACCATCATGTCGACTCGTAGGCACACCCTCGCCGATCGGTCAGCGCACCGTGAGGATAGCGAGGTTCCCCGCACTGCCAGCGACGGCTTCGACAGGCGGCTCCTGCCCGGCGGGCGCCACCCGCGTCTATCAGCGCTGATCTGTGGTCCGGCCGAGGGCCTGACGCCATCAACCCGTGAAGGGTCGGCTTACGCAAAGCGTGCCGCCGCTTCGTCTTCGCCTTCGCGGTGATCGCGGCCCTCGGCCGGACGCGTCGGGCGCCTGTCGCGCGGGGATGGCCCCCGCCACACCGAAAAACAAGATACGTGCCGTTCCGTTGGGGGTTGACGAGGCGTACCGTCCCAGAGGAGTTGATGAGACGGCTGATGTGCT
>JAYVMK010000522.1:0-4811 GCA_043758995.1 Lichenibacterium sp.
GCTTCGGCTTCATCATCAGAGCCCGCGCGATGGCCAGCATCTGCTGTTCGCCGCCGGACATCTTTCCCGCCGCCTGAGTGGCGCGCGAGCGTAGAATGGGGAACAGGTCGAGCAGCCAGTCGAGCTGGCGCTTGCGCTCCATCGCCGGAAGATGGGAGCCGCCGAGGTCGAGATTCTCGCGCACGCTCATCGTGTTGAAGAGCTCGCGCGTTTCCGGGCATTGCACGATGCCGCCGCGGGCGATCCGGGCGGCGCTGAGCCCGGTCAGCGGCGCTCCGGCAAAGGACACCGTCCCCTGGTAAGGGACAAGGCCCGAGATGGCATTGAACAGCGTCGTCTTGCCGGCGCCGTTGAGGCCCACCACGGAGACGAACTCGCCTTCCCGCACCGCGAGGTCGACACCGGCGAGAGCCTGTGCCTTGCCGTAGAAGACGGACAGGTCTTTGACGTCGAGAAGCACCGGGCCGGTCTTCTCCACGCGGGGCTCGCGCGGCGTCGCGACCGCGCCGGCCCCTCCGAGGTAGACGGACCGCACCGTCGCATTCGCCAGCACATCGACGGCCGAGCCTTCGGCCACGAAGGCGCCGAGATACATGGCCACCGCGCGGTCGACCAGCGCCGCCACGCCTTTGACGTTGTGGTCGACGAGCAGCACCGCCTTGTTGTCGGCCCGGAACGACGCGATGAGGGCGGAGAAGTCCTTCACCTCGCCGGCCGTGAGTCCCGCGAAGGGCTCGTCGACCAGCACCACCTTGGGGTCGCGGGCGATCGCCTTGGCGAGTTCCAGGCGGCGCAGATCGGCGAAGGGCAGGGTCGCGGGGCGGCGGTCGAAGACGGCGCCGAGCCCCACGCGCTCCGCGATGGCCCTGGCCCGGCGCTCGATGGAGGCATCGGCGAACAATCTCAGGAGCGAGTCGGGGAGGAGCGCCAGCTTGATGTTCTCGCCCACCGTCTGCCGGTGCAGCGGGCGCGAATGCTGAAACACGAGGCCGACGCCATGGCGCGCCACGCGATAGCTCGGCCAACCCGACACGTCGACGCCATCCACCGCGACGCGGCCGGAATTGGGCCGCAGGATGCCCATGACGAGCTTCATGACGGTGGACTTGCCGGAGCCGTTCGGGCCGATGAGCCCCAGGATCTCGCCGGGGTGGATGGCGAAACTCATGTCGCGCACCGCCACGAGGCCACCGAACCGCTTGGTCAGGCCCTCGACTTGCAGCAGCGGAGACGTCGGGTGCGACGCGATCGATCGACGGGGGCTCGCGAGGTCCAGCGTCATGCGTCCCCTCGCCGTTGCAGCAGCGTGCCGAGGAAGCCCCCCGGTACCAGCAGGATCACCACGAGCGCGAAGGCCGAGACCACGAAGGTCGACATTTGCCCGAGGGGACGCAGCACCTCGCCGGCGACCACGAGAAACACCGCACCCAGCATGCCGCCTACGATGGTGCGGCGACCGCCCATCACGGCCGCGATGATGATCTGCACGCCGACCGCGATATCGATGAAGGTGCCGGGCGAGGCGGTGCCGTAGTAGAAGACCAGCAGGGCTCCGGCGAGGCCGGAGAAGAAGGCCGAGACCACGAAGGCGGCGAGCTTGTGCTTGGCGACGTTGAACCCGAGCGCCTGGGCCTCGACCGCATCCTGGCCGCAGGCCTGGAGGATCAGCCCCGCGGGCGAGCGCGACAGGCCGAACAGCACCGCGGCGCTGAGTGCGAGGAAGCCCAGGGCGAAGTAGTAGTTGGTGTGGTCGTCGATCGACAGCACGTCCGGCAGCGATAGACCGATCTCGCCGCCCGAAAGACCGGCGAACACCGTCACCATCTGCTGCAGGAGCAGCACCGCGACCAGGGTGACCAGCCCGAAATAAGGGCCCGACAGGCGCAGAGCCGGCAGCGCCAGGGCTACGCCGCCCACCACGGCCAGCAGGGTTCCGAAGGCGACCGAGAGAGGAATGCCGATATTGTATCGCGCGTCGATGATCCCGGCCCCGTAGGCGCCGAGGCCGATCAGGAAGGTCGGGCCGAAGTTCACCTCTCCGGCGAAGCCGAACAGCAGATCCCAGCTCATGGCAAAGACCGCGAAGTAGAAGGCCGGGATCAGCACCCCGATCGCATAGGCGCCGCCCACGAGCGGAAAGGCCGCCGCGGCGACGAGGAGTGCGAAGCTGCCCCATAGGAGGGGCGAGCGCAGGAACGCAGCCATGTCAGCGCCTCCCCAAGAGGCCCTGCGGCCGGAGCCACACCACGGCCACCAGCAGCAGAAGCGCCGGGATGTTGCGCAAGGACGGCGACACGAGATAGGCCGTGACGGTCTCGAGATAGCCGATGCAATAGGCTGCGATCAGCGAACCCGGAACGCTGCCGAGCCCTCCAAGCACCACGATGGAGAAAGCGCTGGCCGTCAGCGTGCCGGTGTTGTCCGACGAGGCGCCCAGGAAGGCGCCGAGCAGCACGCCCGCCACCCCCACCAGCACCCCGTAGATGGCCCAGACCAGGAGGTAGACGCGGTCGAGTTCGAAGCCGAGCAGCGTCAGGCCGCGCGGGTTGACGGAGGCGGCCAGCAGCGCCTTGCCGGCGCGGGTGCGCTCGATCAGCACCGTGAGGGCGCCGATGGCGCCCCAGCACAGGACGGCGGTGAGGATCTCGTTCGTGGGTGTCCGCACTCCGCCGATGGCCGTGATGCCCGTGACCAGCGGCCTGACCGTGTGAGGGCTCGTGGTCGTCAGATAGGCGATCACGACCTGGATCATGATGCCCCACAGCAGCGTGCCGGTGAGCACGAAGATCTCCTTCTCTTCCGCCGGGATCGATCGCGAGCGCTGGATCGGACGCACCACGGCGAAATAGGTGACGAAGGACAACACCACCCCGGCCGCCAAGCCCGCCAGCGCGCCGCCGTAGGCGTTGACCCGCTCGGCCGCCGCCCAGGCCACGGTGGCGGCCGTGACCATGATGGCGCCGTGCGAGAGGTTGAGCACGCCCGAGACGCCGAAGATCAGCGTGAACCCGACGGCGCCGAGCCCGTAAAGAGCACTGATGGCGAAGCCGTCGATGAGGATCTGAAGCGCCAGCACGGACCGCGCTCCGCTCGGCCGGCGGCCTCAGTTCGCCGCCTTGATGAAGGTCGGGAACTTGAGCGTATTGCCGCCTGCGACCGCCTTGGGCCAGACAGCGACCTGCTTGCCGTCCTGCCATTGGACGATGAGGCCGCTCACCGCATCCGGCCCATAGACCATGCCATGGGCGTGAGCCTCGTCCTTGCCGTAGAATTTGATCTGGCCGACCGTACCGGTCCAGTCGGTTTTCTCGAGAGCGGCGACCAGTTTGTCGGGGTCGTCGCTTCCCGCGCGATGCACCGCGTCGGCGATGTAATAGACTGCGTCATAGGTCGTGTAGCCGGGATAGGCCGGCGAGATGCCGAACCGCTTGATGTAGCTCTGGGCGAAAGGGATGGTCTTGGGCGTGGTCGCCACAGTCTCGGACGCCATGTTCTGCAGCACGATCCCGTCGGTGGCGCCGTTGGTATCCTTCCAGAACGTGGTCGAGGTCGCCTGCGAGACGACGCCGTACATGGGGATCGGGACCTGCTGGTTCGCCCATTGAACGGTGGGCTGGACTCCCACGTGGCTGAGCCCCGCGATCAGAACGTCGGGCTTCTTGGCCTCGACGCCGTTGTAGATGGGCGTGAAGTCCGTCGTATCGGGCGACATGCGGATCGTGTCGAGCACCTTGACGCCGATCTTCGGCAGGCAAGCCTCATAGGCGGCGTCGAGCGGCACCGTCCAGGCCGCATCCTCGGAGAAGATCGCCGCCGTCTTGGCGTGCATGGGCCCGTCGACGATCAGGTCCTTGGCCGAGTCGCAGATCGACTGGGCGAGGAAGCTCGACGCGAAATAGCCCTGGAACATGTATTTCAGGTGCGCATAATCGTCGTGGACCCGCTTCGTGATCTCGTCCGACGCCGCGCCGGGCGTGATGGTCGGAACCTTGAGGCGCCCGGCCCAGGGCTCGAGAGCCAGCGCCACTTCGCTGGTGTAGGACGCGATCACGGCCTGGACCTTGTCCTGCGAGGCCAGACGCTGAAGGGCCCGCACGGCATCGGCGGCCGAATTGTGGTCGTCATAGGCCACGATCTCGACCTTGCGCCCATCGATGCCGCCGGCGGCGTTGATCTCGTCCGCGGCGATCTGGGCGGAGTTGGGAATGGCGATGCCGCTGATGGCCGAGTTCTCGGCGATGATGCCGATCTTGATCGGCTCGGCAGCCCGGGCGGCGGCCGGAATGAGAGCGGCGACGGCGACTGCACACAGAAGACGCAGCTTGATCATGCGCGTGGTACCCCCCTCGACACGACCCGTCTCGCGCGGGTTCGTCAGGCTAGGCTATGCCGGCCGCCGAGGCCTGTAAATGCAGGATGATAGTCGTTCGATCGCGATCCGCCCAACTTCAGGCCCGAAGGACAAACCGAGCGCATCCATTCACGGAGCGGAACCAGCTACCTCATTCGGCCCGGCGCGCCCTCGATGTAGCTGTCCAGTTCCGCCGCCCTGTGCGCCGCCGTGTGGCCGGCCATGACGCGAGCCTGCCCGGCCGCGCCGAGCGCCGTCCGCTCCGCCTCGCCCATTCCGGTCAGCGCGGCAAGGACGCCGTCGCCGTCCCGCGCCACCAGGATGTCGCGGCCCTCGGCGAAGATGGCGTCGAGGCCGTCCCAGAGGTCGGAGATGATCGGCGTGCGGCAGGCCGCAGCCTCGAACAGCCGCACACTAGGGCTCCAGCCGGCGCGGACCATGTCAGCACGGGTGACGTTCA
>JAYVMK010000523.1:0-13860 GCA_043758995.1 Lichenibacterium sp.
GGCGAGGATGGTCGGCCGCCATGAGAAGCGCCTTGTATTGTGTCTGCTCCCTGGCGAGACCTCGCGCCACCGACCAGAGGCTGGTCCCGACGTCCAGCCGCTTGAGAAGCGCATGCGACATCAGCCGTGCAACACGCCCGTTGCCGTCGAGAAAGGGGCGGATCCAAAGGAAGCGGTGATGGACCGCTCCGACCGCTTGGATCTGACGTATCCGCGACAGGCGGACGCCGTAAGCCTGATCGAAGCGCACCAAAAATCTGGTCAGTGCATCCGGCGACGGGGGGATATGCTGACCGACCCGGACGTCCCGCGTACGGAGCATTCCCGGGATCACGGGCAGGCGCTCACCGGTCGTCGGGTTCTCAACCCAGAGCAGTTCATTCGGTAGGCGCTTGCAGAACTCTTCATGCAGCCAGCAGGCGTAGGTGGCCGTCGCGGGCCATATGTCCGGATCGCGCCCCTCATCGATCAGTCTCTGAACGTGAATATGCGCGACCGCCTCGTGCTGAAGATGTCGCTTCCGCGGCTCGGTCGAAAAATCATTCGCCAGCGCCCGGTCGATATCGCGGGGATGGGTGTCGTGACCTTCGATGAGGTTGGAGTAGTAGCAGTTCATCGAT
Organism: Lichenibacterium sp.; assembly: GCA_043758995.1. Taxonomy (GTDB): domain Bacteria; phylum Pseudomonadota; class Alphaproteobacteria; order Rhizobiales; family Beijerinckiaceae; genus Lichenihabitans. The sequence goes on from JAYVMK010000523.1 coordinate 621, forward strand.
CGAACGAGCGTGCCGACCGCCTCGCGCAAGATCGGGTGCATGCGTCTGGCAAGCCCGTTGGCATCAGCCAGCAGCGTGGCGGCGGCGTCTTCGAGCGCGAGCTCGGACTCCTCCAGCAGCATCGGCTCCATTGCGCTCACATCCATTCCTCCTATCGTGCCGGATGTTGAGCAGCTTGAACATCAGCGATTTCAGCGTCAAACGGCCTCGACGGTCGATTCGTGTGCCGCTTTCTGTGCCGGCAAACACGCCTCACCTCTCCCATCGCGTCCCCGGCCGAGGCACCCCTAAATTCTCGCGCAGCGTCGATCCCTCATACGCCTCCCGGAACAGCCCGCGACGGCGGAGCTCCGGCACGACCAGCTCGGTGAAGTCCCCGAGCGAGGCCGGCAGGGTGGGCAGCATCAGAATGAAGCCGTCGGCGGCGCGGGTCTCGAACCAGTCCTCCATGAAGTCGGCGACGTCCGAGGCCGTGCCGGTCACGCCGTTGCCGGTGTGCTTTTCGGCGTAGAGGCGGATCAACTCGCCGACCGTGTGGCCTTGCCGGACGAAGGCGGTGAGCTCCTCGAAGAGGGCGCGCGAGCCTTTCGGGGAGGCGGGCAGGCGGTCCTCGGGAAGAGGGGCGTCGAGCGGGACGCCGGAAAGATCGGCTTCGAGGAATTCGGAGAGCATGAGCCGGCCGACGTCGGGGTGAAGCTGCTCCAGCATGAAGTCGACCTTGGCCTGCGCTTCGGCTCGGGTCCGCCCGACGTTGACCACGACGCCGGGCATCACCTTCAAGGCATCGGGCGCGCGGCCGAACTCCGCCATCCGGCTCTTCAGCGTGGCGTAGAAGGCGCGGCTCCGTTCGATGTTGGAGGCGAGGCCGAAGACCACTTCGGCGGTCTCGGCCGCGAGCGCGATGCCCGCCTCCGAGCCGCCCGCCTGCGCGATGACGGGCCGGCCCTGCGGCGAGCGGGCGATGTTCAACGGTCCCCGAACCTGGAAATGCTGGCCCTCATGGTCGAGACGATGCAGCTTCGCGGGATCGTGGTAGATCCCGTGCGCCCTGTCGCGCAGCAGCGCCCCATCCTCGAAACTGTCCCAGAGACCGAAAGCCACCTCGACGAATTCGCGGGCCCGAGCGTAGCGCTGCGCATGCGGGTCGAGCCCACGACGGTTGAAGTTGTAGCCGGTCTCGTCGTGGTCGGAGGTGACGACGTTCCAGCAGGCTCGGCCGCCGCTGAGATGGTCGATCGAGGCGAAGATGCGCGCGAGGTTGTAGGGCTCGTAATAGCTCGTTGAGGCCGTAGCGACGAGGCCCAGCCGCTCGGTGGCGACCGCCAGAGCCGAGATCAGCGTCAGCGGCTCGAAGCGGTTCATCTTGTTGGGTTGGCGGGCCAGCGCCTCGGGGTCGCCGACTGCCGCGGCGGGCGAATCCGCCATGAACATGAAGTCGAAACACGCCGCCTCCGAAAGCCGCGCCACGTTCAAAAAATGGGCGAAACTGTTGGCGGCCCCGACGTCGCTGCCCGGATGCATCCAGCTCGCCGGGTGAAAGCCGAAAGTGTAGACGAAAGTGCCGAGCTTCATCTTGTCGGAACGGGGCATCGTGTACTCCTGAGGCGTCGCCTGCATGACATGCAAGATCTGCGCGCCGGAGCGGCTCGACGGCGGCGTGGATATTGCTAAGCTTGCGTAACTGAAACCCGAATCGAGGGCGAGACAGAGCGATGACGAAGCGGATGTTCCTGAAGGCTGCTCTGGGCCTGGCCCTGGCCGGCGGTCTCACCCTGGCGACGGGCGCGATGGGTGCCGCACGGGCCGAGGATGCGCTCGCCAAGGTGAAGGCGGCCGGAACCCTGAAGGTCGGCACCGAGACGGCCTTCGCGCCCTTCGACTTCATCGACGCCGGCCAGCATGTCGGGCTCAACGTCGACCTCTTCGAGGAGGTCGGTAAGGAGATGGGCGTCAAGATCGAATGGGTGGCGCTTCCCTGGGAGGGTGTGCTGCCGGGTCTCGATGCCGGCAAGTTCGACATGGTGGCGGGCCCCGCCACGATCACCAAGGCCCGCTCGGAGCGCTACCGCTTCCTGCCGCCGGTCGGCGACGCCACCAACGCGCTGCTGAAGCGCAAAGGCGACAGCGCCGTCACGAAGCCCGAGGACATCGCCGGCAAGACGGTCGGCGCCGGCAAGGCGACCTCGCAACTGGCCCAGTTGCAGGTCTATGCCAAGACGCTTCCGAAACCCGTGTCGATCCGCGAATATGTCGGCTACAACGAGGCCTATGCCGATCTCGCTGCGGGTCGCATCGCGGCGGTCGCCAATTCGCTGACCAATATCGCCTTCGTGGCCAAGACCCGGCCCGACACGTTCGAGGTCGTCGAACCCTCCTTCGGGCAGAAGAGCTATTTCGGCTTCATCATCGGCAAGGATGCTGACCATGCTCCGCTGGCCGACGCCGTGTCGGCGGCGATCCTGAAGATCAAGGCGGACGGGCGGCTCGCCAAGATCGAACAGAAATGGTTCGGCGCCACCTTCGACCTGCCCGACACGGTGCCGACCCCGAACTTCTGATCGGGCTCTCGTGTCCGTCACGCTTCTGGTCCTGCTGATCAAGGCGGCGGGGCTCACGGTGGCGATCAGCGGCGTGTCGATCCTCCTCGGTCTGGCGCTCGGCTTCGTGATCTCTGCCGCCTCGCTGGCGCGCAACCCGCTGCTGCGCGTGCCGGCGCGGATCTACGTGTCGTTCTTCCGCGGCGTGCCGCTGCTGGTGCAACTCCTGCTCATCTACAACCTGCTTCCGGCCATCGGCCTCGACGTCCCGGGCGTCGTCGCAGCCGTGGTGGGGCTGACGCTCTGCACCTCGGCCTATCAGGCCGAGAACCTGCGCGGCGGCTTCCTCAGCGTACCTCCCGGGCTGCTCGAAGCCGCCGATATGGCGGGGCTCGATGCTTTGCAGCAGTTTCGGCGGATCCGAGCGCCGATCGCCTTCAGCCTCACTCTGCCGGTCCTCGTCAGCGAAGCCATCATGATCCTCAAGGCTTCGTCGCTGGTCTCGGTCGTCGGCGTCATCGAACTCACCCGCATGGCGCAGGATCTCGCCTCGAGCACCTATCGGCCGCTGCCCATGTTCGCCACCGCCGGTGCGCTCTACCTCGCCATCGACTGGACGGTGGCGGGGCTCGGCCACCTCTTCGAGCGTCGGACCCGCTGGGGCCGGGCGTGAGCATCGATTGGGCCTTCCTGGCGGAGCGTCTGCCCGACGTGCTGGCGGCGGCCGGCGTGACCGTCGCGGTCTGGGCGTCGAGCGCGGGGCTCGGCATTGCGCTTGGCTTCGCCGTCGCCATCGCGCGGCGTTTTGGCCCGCCGCCGGTCGATCTGGCGCTGAAGGCCTATGTCGAGGTGATGCGCGGCTCGCCCTTCCTGGTCCAGCTGTTCCTGCTCTATTTCGGCGGCCCCTTCGTGGGACTGTCGCTCGATCCCATCCCGGCCGGCGTGCTGGCGCTGACGCTCTACGGCGGCGCCTATTACAGCGAGATCGTCCGGGGCGGTTTCGCTTCCGTGCCGTCCGGCCATGTCGAGGCGGCAGCCTGCCTCGGCTTCACCCGCGCCCAGACGGTGCGCCGCGTCCAGATCCCCGAAATGGCCGTGCTGGTTGTGCCGGCGCTGGTCAATATGACGATCCTGCTGCTCAAGGAGACGGCCGTGCTTTCGATCATCACGGTGCCCGAACTGACGATGGAGATCAGCGCCATCGGCTCCGAGACCTATCGCTTCGTCGAGTCGCTTTCGCTGCTGGCCGTCTTCTACTGGGCGCTGGTCGAGGCCTGCGGCGGGCTCGGCCGCCTCGCCGAGGCGCGGCTGTCCCGCTTTAGGTTCGCCGGCCCATGACCGCTCAGTCCCTCGGCACAAAGGCCGCAACGGCTCCCGACATCGCCCTGTCGGTCCGCGGCCTCGTGAAGCGTTTCGGCGACCACGAGGTTCTGTCGGGCATCGACTTCGATGTTCCGGCCGGCCGCGTCACCTGCCTCATCGGCCCCTCGGGGTCGGGCAAGAGCACGCTGCTGCGCTGCATGGCGTTCCTGGAGGAGGCCAGCGCCGGTGCGATCCTAGTCGGCGGCGAACCTTTGGGCTTTGCCGAGACGCCGCAAGGGCGCGTGCGCCTGCCACTGGCCCGCATCCGCGCGGTGCGCTCCGGCATCGGCATGGTGTTCCAGCAGTTCAATCTCTGGCCGCATCGCACCGCGCTCGGCAATGTCACCGAGGCGCTCCGCGTCGTGCGCCGCATGTCCCGCGCCGAGGCCGCGGAGCGCGGCATGGCGCAACTCCGCAAGGTGGGGCTCGAGGCCAAGGCCGGCCATTACCCGTCGCAGCTCTCGGGCGGGCAGCAGCAGCGCGTCGCCATCGCGCGGGCGCTGGCGTTGGAGCCGCGCCTCATGCTGTTCGACGAGCCGACCTCGTCGCTCGACCCCGAACTGACCGGCGAGGTCCTCGACGTCATGCGCGGCTTGGCGGCCGACGGCATGACCATGGTGGTGGTCAGCCACGAGATCGGCTTCGCGGCCTCGGTCGGCGAGCAGATCGCCTTTCTCGACGGCGGCCGCATCCTGCTGCACGGCAGCCCGCGCGACGTCTTCGGCAAGCCGCGCCACCCCCGCCTCGACCGCTTCCTCGACACCTATCTCGACCGCGGCGCCGCCATGCTGGTGTGAGCGGGCTTTTGGGGCCGTCTTGCCGGCTCGGGTGGCCCTGCTTAAATTCGCGACCCATGGTGCGTCGCAACCAAGATGTGCGCGCCTCGGTCCTCACGGGCCGGGAGACCACGAGGCAGCAGTGACTTCATGACCGACGCTCCCCAGCAATTCGCAAGCGACAATTATGCCGGGATCTGTCCGGAAGCCTGGGCCGCCATGGCGGAAGCCAACCACGGTCACGAGCCCGCCTACGGCGAGGATGCCTGGACCGACCGGGCCGCGACGGCCTTCCGGCAGCTGTTCGAGACGGATTGCGAGGTGTTCTTCGCCTTCAACGGCACGGCGGCCAATTCGCTGGCGCTGGCGGCCCTGTGTCAGTCGTACCACAGCGTCATCTGCTCAGACACGGCGCATGTCGAGACGGACGAGTGCGGCGCGCCGGAGTTCTTCTCCAACGGTTCGAAGCTGCTCGTCGCGCCCTCGGTCGATGGCAAGCTGACGCCCGGGGCCATCCGGGCGCTCGCCACCAACCGCCAGGACATCCACTTCCCGAAACCCCGGGTCGTGACCATCACGCAGCCGACCGAAACGGGCCAAGTCTATACGGTCGAGGAGATCCGGGCGATCTCGGCCGTGTGTCGCGAGCACGGGCTCAGCCTGCATATGGATGGATCGCGCTTCGCCAATGCCTGCGCGTCGCTCGGCTGCACGCCGGCCGATCTCACATGGCGCGCCGGCGTCGATGTGCTCTGTTTCGGCGGCACCAAGAACGGCATGGCGATCGGCGAGGCGATCCTCTTCTTTCATCCCGCCCAGGCGGAGGACTTCGGATATCGCTGCAAACAGGCCGGGCAACTGGCCTCGAAGATGCGTTTCCTCTCGGCGCCCTGGGTGGCGATGCTGGAGAACGGCGCCTGGCTGCGAAACGCCGCCCATGCCAATGACTGCGCGCGCCTCTTCGCCGAAGCCGTCGCCGACTTGCCCGGCATCGCTCTCATGTTCCCCCGCGACGCCAATGCGGTGTTCCTCCGCCTGGAGCCCGGGCTGATCGAGGCCCTGCGGGGCAGGGGCTGGCGCTTCTACACGTTCATCGGCGGCGGCGCGCGGTTCATGTTCGCCTGGGACGCCGAGCAGGATCGCGTGCGGCAGCTGGCCCGGGATCTGCGCGGCCTCGTCAGGGCGGAGGCTGCATAAGACATCGCCGCCCATTCATGATGATCGTTGACGCAGTATGGTGATACACCCATAATTCACCTGTGACCTCGTTGAAGCTGCCCTCGCGCATCTGTGTATTCTTGGGGTCGGCCCGTAGGGACCTGATCGCCTTTCCTGAGCAGGTGAGAGCCGATGTTGGCTACGCGCTGCATGAAGTGCAGCGGGGGAGTGAGCCCTATTCCGCGAAGTCGCTCAAAGGGTTCGGTGGCCGTGGTGTTCTTGAATTGATCGAGAACCACGATGGGAATACCTACAGGGCCGTGTATACGGTACGGCTTGAAGGGTTTGTCTATGTCCTGCACTGCTTCCAGAAGAAATCAGTGACGGGCGTCGCCACACCGCAAAAGGACATCGAGCTAATCAAATCGCGATTGCGCATGGCTGAGGCCGACTTCGCAGCGCGGAAAGCGGGGCGGAAGCCATGAGCAAAGTTGAAACAGAAGTCTTCGAAAGCTCCGGCAACGTCTTTGCCGACCTGGAGCTACCGGACGCGGATGAACTGCATCTCAAAGCCGGGCTTGTCATGGAGTTGCGCCGTTCGATCGAAGCACGGCAGCTCACCCAGGTGGCGGCGGCCGGTATGGTCGGCATCGCGCAAGCCGATCTGTCCAAGCTGCTGCGTGGCGGGCTGCGCGGCTTCTCCGCCGAGCGGCTGATGAGGATGCTGACCGCCTTCGATCAGGACGTCGAGATCACTGTCCGCCCTCATGCCAAACCGGGAGAAGGCGGTCGGATCACCTTCCATCCTGTGACCGTGTGAGAGATGCTCTCAGCGGCATCTTTCATTGTGACTGAAACTCGAACGGGCCAGTGATGCTGACGCGGGACGTCGGGTAACCGGCCGTCACCTCGAACGGTTCGGCATCAGGTGCACCGACTGGTCGGTTGTCAGTCGTTCGACTTCGTCGAAACGCGACGTTGAACGGGCCGTCTTGATTGAACCGATCCCCGGCACCGGCGGAAGGCTGGTGCCGCTGACTTAACCACCAGTCTTCTCAGTCACGGCTTGCAGGATGGCTTCTGCTGCTTCGGCGGGGAAGAGCTTTGCCGTATCGACGATCAGGCGTGGGCGATCCCAAGCCTCATAGCGGTGGCTCATGACGGCTTCCCAGGAGGGGAGCGCCAGGCCGGGAATATCGGCTGCACGCGTGGTGACGCGCCGTCTATGTTCGGCGAGGTCGGAGCAGATCACTTCGACGTCGATCAGAAGTGCCGCCCTGGCTGTCGCGATGCGGTGCCATCCGCTCCGGCTCGCCGCGACGGGGTTCACACAATCGACGACGACGCTACGCCCATCGCCGAGATTGGCTTCGGCGATCGCCTGGGCGACGGCGTAGCCCGATGCTCCGATCTCGGCACCGGTCATTGTGTCTCGAATGGCTTGTTCGATGGCGTCGATCCGCAGGCAGGTCGCGTTGAGACGACCCGCGACCAAGCGGGAGATCGTCGTTTTCCCCGTTCCCGGTAGGCCTCCGAAGACGATCAGCATCGTGGCGTCGGCCCCGCGAGGCAAGTGGATGATCGGCGCAAAGCGCGTCGAGCCTAATCCGCAATTCCGATCGCGTCGATCCGGGTCAACCTCGTCTTCTGCGCCACGCCCGGCGCATGGGCGAGGTGCCGGGCGACCTATTGCTCGGCCTAGAGTTCGGTCGACGACGTGCCGTCGACCCGGACCACGATGTCCAACCCGTGCAGCGCGTCACCCCTCGTCGCGCGGCTTTCGACCCAACATGCCCTTTTGCGGATCGTAGCCGCGCACCGACAGCAGGAAAGCGGCGAGCCCGACGAGCGCCGTCACGGCCCAGGAGAATGCCTCGAAGCGGCCGTAGGCGGCGAAGCGGATCATCTCGACGACGTAAGTGAAGGGATTGAGACGGATCACGGCGAGGATCCATGCCGCGCCGCTGTCCTGCACCTTCCAGGCCGGGTAGAGGGCCGTGGAGAAGAAGAAAGCCGGGAAGATCACGAAGTTCATGGTGCCGGCAAAGTTCTCCATCCGTCGCACATAGACGGTGAGGAGTAGTCCCACCGCGCCCAACGTGAAGCCCCCGAGCACCAGCGCCGGAAACAGCGTGAGAACCGCTAAGCGCGGCACGTCGACGCCGAACAGCGCCGCGACAACAAGGAACACGTAGGCCTGCACCACCGACAGCACCGCTGCCGCTACGAGCTTCGCCAGCAGCATGAACCACCGCGGCGCCGGAGCCGTCAGCAGGAGCCGCAGCATGCCGGCCTCGCGGTCGAACACCAAAGCGAGTGACGATTGCATGCCCTGAAACAGCAACACCATGCCGAGCAGGCCCGGCAGCATATAGACGTCGTAAGTGACGTAGGTTTGGTAGGGCGGCGTGATCGAGATGCCGAGAACGTTCTGGAAACCGGCGGAGAAGACCACGAGCCACAGCGTCGGGCGCACCAGCGCCGACACGAGCCGGCTCGTCTGATGGCGGAACCGCAGAAGTTCGCGCCACACGATGGCGTAGAGAACTGCAAACGACATCGAATCACACTGCCGCGTCGCGGCGCGCGATGCCGAGGAAGGCGGCTTCCAGCGTGTCGACCTCCTGCGCGGTCGTGAGCTCGGAGGGCGTTCCATCGGCCACGACGCGACCCCGGTGCAGCACCACCACCCTGTCCGCCGTCTCGACCTCGGCGACGAGGTGGGTGGCCCAGAGCACGGTCGTGCCGCGCTCGGCCGATAGCGCGAAGATGTCGGCCACGAGGTCGACGCGGCTCCGCGTGTCGAGCCCCTGGCTCGGCTCGTCGAGCAGCAGCAGCCGCGGTGTCGTCACCAGGGCGCGGGCGAGTTCGACCTTGCGGCGCGTCCCGCCCGACAGATCGCGCACCCGTTTCGCCGCAAGATCGCCGATCCGGAAACGCCCAAGCCCGTCCGCGATCGCCTGAGCGGCACGGCTCCCCCGAAGACCGTGCAGGCCCGCATGGAAGGCGAGGTTCTGACGCACGGTCAGGTCGAGGTCGAGCACCGGCTGCTGGAACACGAGTCCCATGTGCCCCAGTGCCCGCACCGGCGCCGTCGCGATATCGTCGCCAAAGATCGAGACGCGCCCGGCATCCGCCACGAACAGCCCCGTGAGGATCTGGAACAGCGTGGTCTTGCCGGCGCCGTTCAGGCCGAGCAGCGCCGTGACGGAGCCCGTCGGCACGGCGAAGGACACGTTCTCCAATGCTTTCACCCGGCCGTAGGTCTTCGAGAGGCCCGCCAGCGCGACGGCTACTTCGGCCGGCACGAGGATTCTTCGAGATCGACGCCCAGAGTGTCGAGTGGCGTACGGCGATGCAGGAATTGTTCGAAGGGCGCGTAGGCGATCACGGCATCCGCCGAACGGAGCATCACCGCCTGACGAAACTGATGGTCCCAAGGGCGAAACGAGCTTTCGATCCCTTTCGACACGTCGATCGGTGTCTGGTCCTCGGCGAGGCTCCTCTCGACCGAGGCTGCATCTCGCGCGCCCTTGCGGACGGCGGCCTCGACGACGCTGCGCACCGCTGCCCAGGTGGCCCAGTCGCCGTCGTTCATGTCTCGCTTGGCAAGGCGGGCGAAACGGTGGTTGACCTGCGGGGCACCGAAGCGCTCAGCGAGAGGATCCCAGGCCGAAGCCTGCAGACCCTCGGTGCCGATCACGGGACGCGGCCTCGACAGCTGCCAAGGCACGAAGCGGCCGAAGTCGCCGCCCGTGTCGGCCAGGAACACCACGTCGTAGTCGTCCGACGAGGTCATCAGCGACACGTCGATCTCGTCGCGGCGGCGGGGATCGTTGCCGATCGCGAACTGCTTCGAGGCGACCAGCTTGGCACCGAACTTCTTGGCCGAGGTCGCGAAGGCGGCGGCCAGTCGCTTGTCCGCGGGCAGCGGGCCGTAGAGCACGAAGGCCCGCCGCCAGTTTTTCTGAACGATGAATTCCCCGAGAGCATCGGTCGCCATGGCGTCGGAGGGCAGCAGATGGAACAGCGGCAAATCGCAGAGGTCGGCTCGCAGGTCATCGTCGTGCTGGCGCACGTCGAAGATGGTCAGTGTCTTCGGCGCCGCCTTGGCCAGCGCGATCAAGTCGTCCTTCGGAACGTCGGCGATGACCGCCACGGCTTCCGACTTGGCGATGTCCGCTGCGGCTTCGGCGATCGAAGCGCCTTCCGACAGCGTGCGACGGTCGATTTCGAAGACCATACCGAGAGCGTGGGCCGTGGCGCGCGTGTCGCGAATGGCGAGTTCGGCGCCGGGCGAGGGGTCGGAGAGCGTTGGAATCGTCACGCCGTTTTCCGCCCGCACAGGCTGGTAGGCGGCGTCGTTCTCGCGTGACAGATAGACGATGTGCAGGTTGGCGGGGCTGGTTGCCTTCGGGGCATCTTGTGCGATGGCGGGGAGCGCCGCGGATCCGAGGAGCGCGGCGCAGACGCCGGCGAGCCGAAGCCTACTCATCGATCAACACCGCATAAGGGATGATCCCGACCGGGACGGCCTTGATCACCTTGCGGGCCACCGTGTCGACGATCGCGACGTCGTCGGACAAACCATTGGCGACATAGAGGCGGGTCTCGTCGCGACTGAGCCTGAGACCCCAGGGACGCTTGCCGGTCAGGATGAAGTCGACGGTCTTCAGCGTCGCCACGTCCACCACGGCGACGCGATTGGCCCGGCCGAGCGTCACGTAGGCGGTTTTGCCGTCCCGGCTGATCGCCATGTCGACCGGCGTGATTTCGTCGTGGCGCAGACCCGGCACGTCGAATGTGACCTGCCCGACGATTGCCAGCGTCGATACGTCGATGATCTCGACGAGGCCGGCGATCTCGTCCGACACCCAGACGTGCTTGGCGTCCGGCGTGATGGCGAAGCGGCGCGGGCGCGTGGCCGTGACGATCTCCTTGACGACCGTCTTGGACGCCACGTCGATCACCTGGACGAGGTTGGCGGCTTCGGAGGCCACGAAGACGTATCGGCCATCCGGCGTCGCAAGCACGCCTTCGGGTTCGTCGCCCATGGGATAGTGCTGCAGGACGGCGCCGGTTTCGATGTCGATCACGGTGGCCTCGGCGTCATCCTCGTTGGATACGTAGAGGTTCTTGCCGTCCGGGCTCAGCGCGAAGGCTTCCGGATCGGGCACGTCGCGAAAACGCTTCGCGAGCTTGTGGGTCGCCACATCGTACTCGGCGATCGTATCGTCGCTGCCGCAGGCGACGAGCAGGCGGGCATGATCCGGTGTGAACTGCATGCCGCGCGGGCGGCCGCAGCTCTCGAAGGAAGCGGCGACGTCGCCCTCGGGCGTGAGGACGAAGATCTGGCTCGATCGCTCGTTGGACACGAAGATCTGTCCGCTGCCGGCCGCAGAAGCGATGCTGGAGAGCAGTCCAGCCGCCAGCAAAACCGCGCCACCGACGACGCGCATCGGGAGACTACTTGGCACAGTCGACCAAATCCTTGTCGCGCACCGAAAAGGTCTCGTTGGCCTTCACGTCGACGTTGAGGGCGTAGCAGGTGCGGCCGCGCACGTCCTTCAAGCGCAAGTCGTAGCGCCCGGGCTGCACGCCCTTGATGACGAGGTTCTCGTCGAAGTCGACCGTGCCGTCCTTGTCGTTGACGCATTGATTCGCGCCGAAGTCCTTGCTACCGGCCGGCGCCAGCGCCACGTCGCTCAACGTTTCTCCGGTAAGGTTCCAGAACTGCATACCCGTCTTGCTGCCCGCGAGAGCAGCGGGGACCAGCATGCAGAGACAACAGGCGACGATCGGTAGCCTCATCGGGCGCGGTTCCCTTCCGTTTTCATTGAGGGAGACCTCACCATGCCGTGTGCGTTGGCACAAGGGCGGTCCGTTTACGCGCTGGTTTTGGCGGGCCGGGATCGATAGGGACGATGGAGGGATCCTGCCTCGCCGTGGGAGCCCCCGACATGAAGGGAGACACGCCTTGCGCCACCCGCCATTGCTCGCCGGAGCTACGCTCGCGCTCGCCTGCCTTGCATCGGCCGCTTCGGCACTGGCGGCGGATGCGTCCACCTGCGAGACCCTGACGGCTCGCTACGAGGCCAAGCGCGCGGAGCTCGAGCCGCCCCAGGTCAGCGCGGCATTGTTTGCCGCCGCCGATGATGGATGCGAGGCGTTGGCGACGCGCTTGCTCGAAGCTGGCGCTTCGGTGGCGGCCCGCGACCGGACCGGGGGCACGGCTTTGACACACGCGGCGCGGGGCGGCCACGACGGCGTAATCAAGCTGCTCGTCGGCCGAGGCGCGGAAGTCGATGAGCGCGACGTCCAGGGGTCTACGCCACTTTACGTCGCGGTCGAGCAGAACCGCCTCAAGGCCGCCCAGGCCCTGGTGACGTTCGGCGCGGCCGTGAACACGCCAGGGCGAGCCGGCGTCACCCCGCTCTCCGCCGCCGCCTACAACGGTAACGCCCGTCTCGTCGACCTGCTCATGACCCATGGAGCCGTGCCGGGGATGGCCGACGCCAGCGGCAAGGTCCCGCTCCTGTACGCCGCGGCGCGCGGCTTCACCCCGGTCGTGACGCGACTGCTCGCGGCGGGGACGGACGTCAATGCGGTCTACGGCAACAGCCTCACGGTGCTGATGTGGGCGGCTGGCTACGCCAACGATGTGCCGGCCGATGACGGCGTGGCGCTGGTGACTCTCATCCTCGACAAAGGAGCGATGATCGACGCGCGGGACGATCGCGGCCGCACCCCGTTGATGATCGCGACGGGGCTTGGCCACGACGAGGTGGTCGATCTTCTGCTGCGCCGAGGCGCCGATCGGACGCTGCGCGACAAGGGTGGAAAAACGGCCGCCGACCTCGCACAGACGGAGGCCCTCAGGGCCAAGCTGGCGGCAAAGGGCTGAGGCTCTCAGCGCCCGGCTCCGAAGGGGCCGGGCCGTTATCGGGGCCACGATGTCCTCACGCCGACGTCCTTCGACAGGCCAGCAGAGGCCAACTGGACGAGGGTGGATCACATCCCCGCGAGATAGGCTTCCATTGCCTTGAGGTCCGGCTCGGAGGTCGCCTGTGCGAGGCTGGTCATGCCTGGATTGTTGGCCCGCTCGCCGCTGCGAAACTCGGCCAGCGTCTTGGTCAAGTACTCGTGGCTCTGGCCGGACAGGCGCGGCACCGTGCCGGTGCCCTGGAACTTGTCGAGGTGGCAGGCCGAGCAGCCAACCGCGCTGTTCGCCGTCTTGGCCGCTCCGACATCGGCATCGCTGGCTGCAGCCTGATCCAGATTCGGCCAGGGTTTGGCGGCGAAATAGGCCGCCAGCTCCTTCATGTCGTCCTTTTCGAGAGTGTCCGCGATTCCGTTCATGATCTCGTTCTTGCGGGCGCCCTTCTTGAAGTCACGGAGCTGGAGGTA
>JAYVMK010000524.1:0-4052 GCA_043758995.1 Lichenibacterium sp.
GGCGGAGTCAGTGCCGAGCCCGGGGGCGAAGCAGGCGCCGCCACAGTCGCAGGCGCTGCTCATGCGCACGAGCCGCGCGGGCGTGGCGCCCGGCGGCGGCGGCTCCGCGTCACCGGTCGCCCCGTTCTCGTCCATCGAGGTCCACATTGTGGCGGAGAACGTCACCTCGGTACCGCGCTCGGACTCTGGGCGAGACCGCGAGAGCTCCGAGCGCCTCGTCGTCCTCCGTCACGGCGATGACCTCGACGACGTGCTCAGGGCCAACGGCGCGACGCGCGAACAGGCCGGCTCGATCGTCGCCGCCTTCGCGCCCAGGCGCGGGGAAGCCCCGGTCGCGGAGGGCCGGCGCATCCGGCTCATGTTCGCCCGGCTCGACGAAGGTCGACCGAGGCAGATCGTCCGGGTGTCGGCCTACGCCGACGAGACGCTGGAGACGACGATCGCGCTCGCCGACACGGGTCAATACGTCAAGGTCCCCAACGCGGAGGCGACCAAGCGTCCGGCCGCGGCGCCGTCGAACGAAGAGAGCGGGTTCCGCCTCTATGACAGCCTGTACGAAACCGCGCTCAAGCAGAGCATGCCGAAGCCTCTGATCGACACTTTGGTGCGGGTGTTCGGCAACGACGTCGACTTCCAGCGATCCGTGGCGGGGGGCGACAGCTTCGAGGCGTTCTACACGGACGGTGACGGGCCGGATGGTCGCTCGGATCTCCTGTTCGCGTCGATCACGGTGCGCAACGAGACGTTCCGCTACTATCGCTTCGTCGCGCCCGACGACAACTCGGTCGACTTCTACGACGAGGATGGACGCTCCGTTCGCAAGTTCCTCATCCGCAACCCGGTGCCGAATGGGATCTTCACGTCGGCCTTCGGCATGCGGTTCCACCCGGTGCTCGGCTACTCGAGGCCGCACACGGGCGTTGACTGGACGGCCCCCATCGGCACGCCGATCCTCGCCTCGGGCTCCGGCACCGTGCTCAAGGCCGAGCGGTCGTCATCCTATGGCAACCACGCGGAGATCCAACACGCGAACGGGTACATCACGACCTACTCTCACATGACCGGCTTCGCCCGCGGCATCGTCGCGGGCGTGCGGGTACGCCAGGGTCAGGTGGTGGGCTATCTCGGCCAGACCGGCCTGGCGACGGGTCCCCACCTCCATTACGAGGTGATCGTCAACGGCCACTTCGTCGATCCCATGAAGGTGAAGCTCGCGCGGACGCGCGAAATCGACGGTCGCCTGCTGGCGGACTTCAAGCGCGAGCGCGACCGTGTCGACGCCCTCATGGCCAGCGCGCCGAACGCCTCGGCCTCCGGCGGCGACATGCATGCGTCCAATTGATGGCCCCAGACGCCTGCCCTTCGTACGATCCGTCATGCGCCGAAGGCCCCCGCTGTGTCTCGTGCGCGTCTCACTGGCTTCGTGGACGCCTGCGGAGGTCGTGGGCCACCGCCGCGGCCAAGCTTCAGCCTTCGGTCGTGCTCATCATCCGCCCCACGCGCGGCTTGGCGGATGCCGCAAGCGGCTTCGACACCCTGGCCGACCCACTGTCGTCTCGCCGTCATGACCTCGGACCGATGGCCCGGGCCGGAAGGTTCATGGACTGCCCGACGAGCCCTTCGCGCAGAGTGTTCAGGGCCTTGAGTTTCCGCACGGTCTCCTCGGGACGGGATGAGGCGACACCAACCAGAAGAGCCTCGAGCAGAGCCAGGGTCGCCGTGTGCATGCTCAGCATGTCGGCATGGCCACGCGGGACCGAGAGGATGAGGCCGAACCGGTCGCGAAGCAGGGTCTGGAGCGTATCCGTCAGAAGTAGGCGCTTCAGGCCCAGACGGTCGGCCTCCGTTAGGAGCGCGGACAGTTCGGGGTAGACCCGACCGTAGGCCAAGATCACCAAGCAGTCGCCGTCGCGTAGCGTCATCAGGTCGTCGGCGAACAGGAGGCCAGTCTGGGTCAGGCTCAAGACGTCGAGACCCCTACGGTCCGGTCGAGTTACTACCGACGCCGGCTGTCGCTGGATAGGCAGGGCAGGCGTCTGGTCAGTTCGAAATGGGTATACCCATAGGGAACCGCCAGGCAGCCCCTCGGAGACCGACTTCGGTGGTCTTCTCCGGGCACACCCATAACGAACTGCGGTTGCCGAGAGCCGGGATCGGTCTCGCTCGTGCTACGACACAGTCGGATCAACGTAGATTTCAGGGCACGCTGATCTCGTAACGGTAGCGGTCCGACGATGAGCCAGTCCGATGAGGTCCCATCCACCACTGACGGCTGGCACGTTGGCTCTGCGGCAACACCGCCGCGATGAGGTGATCGAGATCGGCATGGTCGCCTTCGTGCACGATGCTGATGGCCGGGTCGGGCCAGTGGTCGGGGCCCCAAGCCAACTCCGGCAGCCGTCGATCCCGATCCCTCCGGAGATCACGAAACTGACCGGCATCTCCGACGACATGGTCGCGGGCCAGGTGCTCGACCTTGGCGCGGTTCGCGCGTTGCTGGCGCCGGCGAGCCTCGTCATCGCCCATCACGCGATGTTCGACAGGCCTTTCTGCGAAGGGATCGACGCGGCCTCCCGCCCGTGAGGTCGGCCGCAGCCCTCGCATCGCCCCTTGGCGCGCCGAAACCGGATCGAGTTGGACAGCTCGCGCCAGTCGATCGGATAGAGCCAGCGATGGTGCCGACGGATCGGCATGGGCCTACCCGAACCGTGGTGCGAACGTGATCAGCACGACAGCCACAACGGCGAAAGCCAAGCCGATCCCTTCGATGACTCCGATGCTCTCGCCGTAGAAGACGATAGCGACAGCGTTGACGGCAATGAGCTGAAGGACCGCCGACACGCTGAACGCCGTGGCCATCCCGATCTCCCGGACGAGCCTCAGCATCAGGAGGTTGCCGGCGGTGTAGAGCGCCAGCGTCAATAACAGCCGCCCGATCGAAGGCGACAGCGCCCACGCCTTTGCGCCGCTGGCTGCGATGATGAAGATCGCACATGCGGCGCCGAGCTGGAGCAGAGCGGTGGGTTTCATCAATCCTGGCCTGAGAGTGCAGGCGAGCCTATCTCAAAAATTCAGATCTCGACCAGCCGCTCCGGTCTGACCGCTCCGCCTCACGTGCCGCTGCCTTCGCCTCGATCGCTGCCCCCCAGTGACTTCCCCGGCTTGGCGGACGACTACAGAGACTGGACGCCCGACCTCAATCAGGGCGGGTTTGTGATGGAAGTGGATCATTCGACGATCAATCCGCGCTCGGCCCCCAGGTGCTCCTGGGCGATCTTGCGATAGCGTTCCCGGTCCTCATTCGTCGCGACGCCGGTTTGGTCTTCTATGTCGTGCCCGGGCAGAACTGGTGCCACCCAAGTGAGGCCATCCACTCTCGCGAGCCGCATCGCTCGACCTCGGCATCGGCCGGCTCGGACGCGGGGTCGTTCGTCGTGATGGGATCGTCGCTCATGTCAGGGACTATGGTGCCTCTCTCAGCGGCGTCAACCGGAGCGGACCCACGACCTGCAAGCCGGAACCGTTGCGGAAGCCGTCCTGAAGGCCTCAGGACAAGCAGCCTCGGCCCTACAACTCCATCATGTTTCGTAACCATAATGAGACAGGCTCGGAGCAGGCAGTCAGGTTCGGAGCCGACCAATGCCGTATTCCTCTCCTAGTGATCGCACCGTCATCACCAAAACGCTATTCGCCCAGATCTGCCGAGCGACGCCACAGGAAGCTCGCGACCTCTCGATGCTCCTGACCATGCCGGAGCGAGCAACTCTGGCCCTGTCGTGCAACGCCCGCGCTCACACAGGGGCACAGGGTCGTGCCATTGCCAGCGCCTGCAGTCTAACCAGCTTGGTGAAGGAGGACGGCCAGACAGGTCTCTCGCTATTCAGTCAGGTCGAGGCCGGTGTCGACACCTGAGGTGCAGGAGCCGCTACCGGCAAGAGGCGTATCTCGCTCGCAGGGTGATGCTCAGCCGCGCGGCAGGCTATTGACCTCCGCCAGCATCTTCGAGCTGTCCTTGTTGAGGTCCTTGGCCGAAGCGAGATCGATGAAGTCAG
>JAYVMK010000525.1:0-3799 GCA_043758995.1 Lichenibacterium sp.
CGGGCTCGCTTCGACACGGCGGTGTCGGCCCGCACGCGCATCGAGGTGGTGACCGAGGGCGTCTTCACCCGCATGGTGCTGGACGACCCGGAGCTCGCCGGTACGGCGGCGGTCATCTTCGACGAATATCACGAGCGCTCGCTCGACGCCGATACCGGCCTCGCGCTGGCTCTCGACGTCCAGGGCGCATTGCGGCCCGACCTCAGGATCCTGGTCATGTCGGCGACCCTCGACGGCGCCCGGGTGGCGTCGCTGCTCGACGGGGCAAGGATCGTCGAATCGAAAGGTCGCGCCTTTCCGGTCGAAACGCGCTGGATCGCCCGCGAACCGGACACGCGGATCGAAGAGGCCATGGCCGAAGCCATCCTCAAGGCGCTGCGGGCGGAGTCCGGGTCGGTCCTGGCCTTTCTGCCCGGCCAGGGCGAGATCACCCGAACGGCATCGCTCCTGGCCGCGCGGTTGCGGCCCGGTGAGGCCGAGATCGCGCCGCTCTATGGTGCGCTCGACCGCGCCGCCCAGGACCGGGCCGTGCGCCCGTCCCCAAGCGGAAGCCGCAAGATCGTGCTCGCGACGTCGATCGCCGAATCCTCGCTGACCATCGAAGACGTTCGAGTCGTGGTGGATTCGGGGCTCGCCCGGGTGCCCCGCTACGAGCCCGACCTCGGCCTGACGCGGCTCGAGACCACACGGGTGTCGCGGGCCTCGGCGGATCAGCGCCGGGGCCGTGCCGGGCGGACCGAGCCGGGCATCTGCTTCAGGCTTTGGGCGGAGGCCGCCGACGGTGCCATGGCGCCCTTCGCCCGCCCCGAGATGGTCGACGCCGACCTCTCCGGTCTCGTGCTGGATCTCGCCACCTGGGGCGTGACCGACCCCGCAACCCTGCGCTGGCTCGATCCGCCGCCCCTGCCCGCAGTCACCGAAGCGCGCAAGCTGCTTCTCGGCATCGGAGCCATCGATGCCGACGGTGGCGTGACGCCCGAAGGGCGCTCCGTCGCCCGCATCGCCGCGTCGCCACGGGTGGCCCGCATGGTGGTCGAGGCGGCCCGCCGCGGCTCGGCGAAGCTCGGCGGCGAACTCGCAGCCTTGCTGGTCGAGCGGGGGCTCGGCGGAACGGGCGCCGATGCCAACGAAAGGCTCGACCGTTGGCGGCGCGACAGGACACCGCGAAGCGAGAATGCCCGCGGGCTCGCCCGGACCTTCTCGAAAGCCGGCCGGACGGCGGCCGGCGGAGTCGCCGAGGTCGATGACCTGTCGCCCGGCGCCGTGCTGGCTCTGGCCTTTCCGGATCGGATCGCCAAGGCGCGCGGCAAGCCGGGCGAGTTCCTGCTCGCCAATGGCCGCGCCGCCGCGGTCGAACCGCACGACCCGTTGAGCCGGGCTCCGTTCCTCGCCGTCGGCGAGATCGTCGGCCGTCCCGCCAGCACCCGCATCCTGCTGGCCGCGGCGCTCACTGCCGAGGAGCTGGAGGCCGTTGCCGGCGAGGCGATCAGCACCGCCGACGAGATCACCTTCGACCCGGCCCGGGCGGCTCTGGCGGCACGGCGTACGACACGGCTCGGCGCCATCCTGCTCGGCGAAAGTCACCGGCCGGTGCCGGGCGACGACGACGCCGCCCGCGTCCTGGCGGAGGGAATCGGACGCCTCGGCATCGATCGCCTGCCCTGGTCGAAGGCGCTGGATCAATGGCGCGACCGCATCGCCTTCCTGCGAGCCGCCGAAGCCGAGCCCTGGCCGGACCTGTCCGACGCAGCCCTGCGGGATACGATCGGCGACTGGCTCGCCCCTTACCTCCTGGGCAAGACGAGTCTCAAAGACATCGGCGCCGGCGACCTCGGCCAGGCGCTCGAGGCGTTGCTCGACCGGACCCTGCATCGACGCCTCGATGCCGAGGCGCCGACCCATTTCGAAGCGCCCACGGGCTCGCGTGTGCCGGTCGATTATGCGGCCGAAGGCGGCCCCGCCATCGCCATCCGGGTGCAGGAGCTGTTCGGCCTCTCCCGCCATCCGGCGCTGGCCGGAGGACGCGTGCCGCTGACCTTGCAACTCCTGTCGCCGGCGCATCGCCCGATCCAGATCACCCGCGACCTGCCGGGCTTCTGGCGCGGCTCCTGGGCGGCGGTGCGCTCCGAGATGCGCGGCCGGTACCCCCGCCACCCCTGGCCCGAGGATCCCGCCGCAGCCGCACCCACGATGCGTGCCAAGCCGCGAGGGACGTGACGGAAGCTGCTGCTTGGCCGCCAAACGTGAAATGGAGAGGGCTTGAGCCGACCTGGGTTCAGCCGCAGAGCTGTCCCGCCATTCGGCCGTGTGGCAGAGACACGCAACGAGGGCCTCCGACGGCTCTGTCGGAGGGATATTGGGTGACGCTCTCGAGCGAAGACGACCTGACGGGACTGAAGCAGATCGGACGCATCGTCGCCGACACGCTCGAGATGATGGGCAAGGCGATCGAGCCCGGGATCACGACGCTCGAACTCGATCAGGTCGGGCGCAGGTTCATGGAAGCCGCCGGGGCTCGGCCCGCTCCGGAGTTGGTCTATGCCTTTCCCGGAGCGACCTGCATCAGCATCAACGAAGAGATCGCGCACGGCATCCCGGGCCCCCGCCGGATCGAGCCGGGCGACCTGGTCAACATCGATGTATCGGCAGAGAGGGACGGCTACTTCGCCGACACGGGCGCATCCTTCGCCGTCCCGCCCGTGACGCGCGCCGTCGAGCGCCTGTGCAGAGACGGACGCCGGGCCATGTGGACGGGGTTGCGCCAGGTCGGTGCCGGCAGGCCACTGGGTGGAATCGGGCAGGCCATCGGGACCTTCGCGCGCAAGAACGGCTACACGCTGGTCCGCAACCTCGCCAGCCACGGCGTCGGCCTGTCCCTCCATGAAGAGCCGACCGAAATCGCCACCTGGCCCGACGCCTCCGAGCGTAGAATCATGAAGGAATGGCTGGTGTTCACCGTCGAGCCTTTCCTATCGCTCGGCGCCGACATGGCCGAGGATGGCGACGACCCCTGGACGCTGTACAGCCAACCGAAGGCGCTGACGGTGCAATACGAGCATACCGTCATCGCCCTACGCAGCGGACCATTGATCGTCACCTTGCCGGGGCAGTAGCAGGATCAGGCGGCCCGGGCCTTCGATCGTTTCTGTTTCGCCTTGGCCGGCTTCGCCTCGGCGGTCTGGGTGTCGAGGTCGTGGGAGATCCGGCGCTCCAGCAGCGTCAGGACCGCGACCTCTTCGGGCTTGAGCCTCGGGAGATCTTCGCGCAATTCCGCGTCCAACTCCTCCTTCACCTCGAGCAGCAACTCGCCCGACAGGTAGGAATTCACCACTGCGGGATGGACGTAGCATTTGCGGCAGATGGTCGGCGTATTGCCAAGGCGCGACGCCACATGTTCGATGGCGGCACGCACGTTCTTCTTGGCCTTGGCCTCGCTGTCGATCATCCCGAATTCCTGCAGCGCCAGGGCCGCCAGCACGGTGCCGGCCCAGGTGCGGAAATCCTTGGCCGACACGTCGCGACCCGTGATCTCGCGGAGGTACGCGTTGACGTCATGCGACGAGACGCCATGCTGATGGCCGTCGTGGTCGACGTACTGGAACAGGTGCTGACCCGGAAGATCGTGGCAAGCCTTGACGATCTTGGCGACACGCCGGTCGTGGAGCTTGAGGTTCCACATCTTGTTGCTCTTGCCCTTGAAGGAGAAGCGCAAGTCGGACCCATGCGTGTCGACGTGCCGGTCCTCCAAGGTTGTCAGCCCATAGGAGTGGTTCTGCTTGGCGTAGCCCTCGTTGCCGAC
>JAYVMK010000526.1:0-7091 GCA_043758995.1 Lichenibacterium sp.
GTGCTAGCGAAGCCGTGAACGCCCCTGGATCGTTGCCCTTCTAAGGCGATCTCTGGCCATCCTTCGAAGGTCCGTGTTCCTGGCGCCGACGCCGTCAAAGTCGACCGCACATTCGTTTCGTCTGACTGTTTGCCGGCTTGGCAAATCGAGGCCTGTCGATGAGCCGTTCAACTTTTCGATCGGCCCGCAGATTTAGGTCCAGCACCATCGGCGCTCAAGGTGCGCATGAGGTCCGCGCCAGTTAGGATGGTCCGGTCGTCCGCCCAGCGCACCTGATCGCGTCCGCTTAGCTTCGCCCGGTACAGCGCCCGGTCTGCGTCCGCGAGCATCTCGTCCATGGACGTGTTGTTTCCGGGTACGGCTGTTGCCAACCCCATGCTCAAGGTTACGAAGCCTAGTGGACTTTCGGCGTGCGGGATGCCGAGCGCATGTACCCTCGACCGCACGCGGTCGGCGACACGGATCGCACCGTCGGCATCCGTGGCAGGCAGCAGGATCGCGAACTCCTCACCTCCATAGCGTGCTGCCGCATCGCCGGGCCGGCTCACGGCCGAACCCAACATGCCGGAGATGCGACGGAGGCAGTCGTCGCCCTGTATGTGACCGTAGCGATCATTGTATTTCTTGAAAAAATCGACGTCGATCATGAGCAGCGAGACCGGCTGCTGCTCGCGCTGGGCGCGTCGCCACTCTTGCTCGATCAGGTCATCGAACCGCCGTCTGTTATTGAGGCCCGTAAGTCCGTCGATATGGACCAGGTTGCTCAAGACGGCATTAGCGGCGGCAACGCGGGCATGAAGCAGAGTGACTTCATGCAAAAGACTGACAAGAATCGCCAGTGAAGTGAACAGGCTCGCCAGCTTAGCCACGTACCATCCGAGGGAGAACCGCTCGACGCCACGGTAAGTGAGCCAGACGTCGAAGAAAGCGGCAACCATCGCTACGGCGAGCCATAGCTGCTCAGGGGTTCGCGCCCCGAGCTTGCAGACCAGAGCCAGCGCGCCCGCTACGAGCACGAGAATGCCGATCGGGATCCATCCGCTGAACCCCGAAAAAAGGGTGTGGCCGTCAGCCATTGTGGATGGAAGGAAGCGGAGAAGAGCGGTGGCGACTATCGTCAACGCCACACAGGCCACCGAGACGCAGGCAATGGCAAGGACGGGAGAGGCGCTTCTCGGACTCTGGCGTCCGGCGAGCCACGCGTAACGAGCGACGCACAACGCGAAACCAGCGTGCCAGAACGACCAGAGCCAGACCGCGGAAAGGGGCGTTCCAATGATCGACCCTGGCATGATTCCGCCCGGGAAGGATGCGACGAGCGGGACGAAAATCACTGCGACGAAGAGGTATGCCGTCCCCAGACGCTTGACGTCGCCCCTTTTCTGAATGGCGCCTTTGCTGAACAACAAGACTGCAAGGAGCAGGTTGATGACGATCATCACCGACCCGAATGAGGTCATGTAGCCAGGGATGGGGGAAAGCTGCACGGCCGCGAAGGGTGTACAAACAAGTGCCGCCAACATCATGAATGCCACGACTGCGTATGCTGAAGCTAGCTGTCGTGCCGTTACCTGCTTGGTCGCGCTGATGTCGGCTGATATGGCTTCCAGCTCGGGTTGCCAGCCAAAGTTTGAGCGTGAAACATCACGACCCGCGAGAGATGGCATCCGAATGTCCTCGCATTCCGCATCTAGCTAGCTTAAACGCGATAGATTAACTGTCCCCTATCGGAGCGCGAAGTCGGAACGCATCGGGCTGCGAGTCGCCCTAAACAGGTCGTAAAGGCCTACACCTCAGGTCCATCGAGTGGATTCGGGTCACCTAACGAGCACCTGACGGCTCCTCGGGTGCAGCCTACTGTGTTCAGAACCGGCAAATTGGGAGCAAGCGCGAGGGTCTCGGATCCGCTGCCGCCGCTCTCAATGAGAACGGTGCCAGTTGGGGCTTCGCACAGTCGACGAAGCGGCGAGTCAGCCTGCAACGATTTCAGGTCCTCGGAATTCGAGCGCATCCTTGATGCGGCAGAAACAGATCGACTGGTTGAAGGTTGGCTCGTCCGAGCCGCCCAAATTAGCCGGCTTGGAACCGGGCAGCGCCTCAGCCTGACAGCGCTGGATCTTGCTCTCGCGGCGAGGCTTCGGCTTGAAACGGAATACCCGCGCCTGCTACCCTTTCCCATGGTGCATTCTGCACCGACGAGAGTTCCATGAGTTCTGGCACGATACGACCTCTTCCGCAGCGAACCATCGGCGTGCTTGGTGGTATGAGCGACGCGGCCACGGCCGACTATTATCGCTTGATCAACGCACGATTGAATGCGCATCACGGCGGCTGGGACAACGCCGAGGTGGTCGTTGTGTCGGTCAATTTCGGGAACATCCAGCATTTCGTCCGCAATGGTTTGTGGGACGCAGCGCGCGACTACCTCGCCGGGAAGATTGACCGTCTGGAAGGCGCAGGCGTTGACGTCGTGATCTGCGCTACGAACACCATGCACCGCGTCGTCGCGCCCATCATGGCCAAGCGGCCCACGCCTTTTATTCACATCGTCGATCCCACGGGTGCCGCCGTCCGCGCTGCAGGACTACGCCGCGTCGCGCTGCTCGGCACCGCTCCCACGATGCGTTCGGCCGAAATGGCGCGGCGCTACGCCGAGATGTTCGGAATTGAGGTGATGGCGCCGTCTGAGGACGACGTTGCGGTGGTCGACCGCATTATCTTCGACGAACTGGTGCGGCGCGATGTTCGGCCCGCATCACGAGCGGAATACCTGCGCGTGGTCGATGCACTCAGAGCGAAGGGCGCAGAAGGCGTCATCCTCGGGTGTACGGAGATCTGCCTGCTGATCGGGCAGGACGACCTGCCGAACTTCCCGGTTTTTGACACCACGGCGTTGCACGTTGAAGCGGCAGTCGCATTTGCGCTCGCGCCATAGCCCGTTGGAACCAGGACGCTAACGCCGCCCGATGTGCAACTCTGCGCTTACCGGCTTCGCGCTGATCAGACAAAGGAACAAAGCGCGGCCCGCTTCAGTAATATTTGCAAGGCGGTCAGCCAGGGCCACTACTCTGCAGGCCTTTTTTGGTGGAAGCCACGACGTCCAGCGTGCGACTGATTATCAGACGCGTGCTCATCCGCGTATTTGCGATGGAGTGGCGCGTCGAGATAAAGTTCGGGGTTGGCGTTCGACGAGATGACCGCTCTTCGGGTAACGTGCCGCGAGCGCGCTGAGGCTACGGTCCCGAGCTTAGTCCCGCTAGCGTGCCATTATCAAAGCCCTGCATTGAGGGAGCGAGCGCACCAGCGTCGCGAGGTCCAGGTTGGCGACCGAACGCGCCTTCCGTGCCTGACGCCTGTCGCGTTGATAGAAGCGCAGCAGCCAGGCGCGCGCCGAAAAATTCTGGATAACGCCGCATTAAGGATGCGGGCCAGCGGGGATTTCATTCAATGATAGACGGCTTCTCACTCGATCAACATCGCGCATTCGCAGTGTTCCAGAGCAATCCTGCATCAGACATCGACATCTCGCGATCCGATTAGATGATCCTGAAACTCTGGAAGCGTGCGCGACACCGAACAGGCCAAAATGATCCGTGAATCGGTTCGTCGCTCGAAATTTGAAGATGCATATCATCTGTCGCTTGAAACCGGCTTAGGCCCTCGAACGCCTGCGCCCGACATTGGTGGCCATCGCGCCTTAGACCGTGAGCGTGGCTGCGACCGCGGCTTATAGCGAGACAGTGGCCAAACATTTCCAGCTCGTGCATCGCTGGAGCGCAATCGCCCACGCCCCAATCAACCGTTGACGAAGAAGCTTGCCAAGGCGGCCGATCGGCCTGGGCAGAGCCAAGACCAGCGTTCGAAGGCCCGGCGCGGCGAAATTACCACGCCCTACGCTGCCTGTCCGGAGCGGCGTTCCGTGACGAAGCGGTCTGGTTAAAGCCGCATCGTCGTCATAGGCTAGGCGATTGACGCTCCCTTGCGCAATGCCGTCTTCAATTAAGCGCGCGTCGCCGCCCAGATCCATACCATCTGCCAATCAGATACGTGGCTCTGCGATCGCGGTGGTACGGGCATGCCAGGGTTCTCCGTTCAGTGCCAATCCGGCTGCACAGCGAGGCCTCGGTGATGCTGAAAAGCCAGTCTACCGTTAAACCAACACGCACCGTAATGACCGCTGCATAGATGGTGAGGAGGCCTTCTCTGAGACAAAGCTGGGGATACGGGTTGCCCTACGAAAAGTCTGTCTCAGAGCCCGCTGAGGTATTTGCAAAGCCGTCCGACCCTTTTGGGCCTTTGCTGGCATCGCGATCCTGATTTCGCACGACCTGCGGCTTCCATTTGTCCGGAATCGCTTCGATGAGGACAGGCTCGGGTGAAGCTTGGCGGACCATCCTCATATCCGCCGATGTGAGGCGCATAGAAAACATTACCGACAACGTCTGCCCGGACGGGCGGACGCGCAATGCTTGAGCAGCCGTTGACCAGGATGGTCGGTTGAACGATCGTCCCAGGATGTCAAAGAGTTCGAATGCCCAAGCCGAGGTCGATGTCGGTGGTCACTGGTCGTCGATCGGCATCGCCGAGGCATTGCTCGCCACGCAGACGTTGCGTTTCCGATGTCCCGATTGCCACGGCGCGATGACGACGTTCAAGGGGATCAAAGGTCAGCGTCGCCCCTTCTTCAAGCATTTCAGATTTCACATCGGCTGTCCCCGAAGCGACTTGTTCAGTGGAGTCGAATCGTGCCATCCGGACGCGGTCGTTTAAGCCCAAAATCGTTGAAGCGACGAGCGGTCTCAAGGCATGCGTGCTTGCCGGTTTGCCTCGTCACGTTCGGCTCAGACGAAGACCTTGGTTCGAGACGCGACTTGATCGTGGATTTTCGGTGGACATCGCACACCTCTTTCGTGATTGGGTTCTGTGGGCGATGTGAGTGGCCCGCACTGAGCGCTCGTTCGTGTGCCTTTCGCAGCGCCGCTTCCCTCACAAAAGGACGAGCACGCGGTGACGCTCGGGCGAGCTGACAGGCGCTGCCGGCGTTTCTCTCGTCAGGTTATGTGAAACCCGACCCTTAGGACCGATACGGGCTCTCGAACGTTCTCCAGCCAACGCGTCACCAGCTGTGGACTGCCCGTGTCAAAGCCTTCAGTCGCAAAACCACGATCGCCTAAACTCCATGTCGGTGAAAACGCATCGGACTCGATCCACGGCCACTCCAAAGCCAGCCTTACGGGCTTGGGGCTTGCGGCGCTCGGGATCGTATTCGGCGACATCGGCACGAGCCCCCTTTACACGCTCAAAACGGTCCTCGACGTCGCTGGAAATGCTGACGCACCGACAGTCCTTGGTATCTTGAGCCTGCTGATCTGGACGCTCGTCATCATCACCACCGTCAAGTATGTCGCTGTTGCCATGAGCATCGACAACGACGGCGAGGGCGGCATTCTGGCCCTCATGGCCCTGGTCGGAGACAAGGCTCGAAAACGTCCCGTCATCATCGCCATCGGCCTGTTTGGCGCCGCTCTGATTTACGGCGACGGTGCCGTGACGCCTGCGATCTCGGTTCTCTCGGCGCTCGAAGGACTGAACATGGTCGCTCCCTCATTCCAGCCCTGGGTGCTGCCGGGGGCGGTCGTAATCCTTGTTGCTCTGTTTTTGGTTCAACCGTTTGGCACCGCAAAGATCGGCAAGGCCTTCGGGCCGATTATGGCACTCTGGTTTTTAGTGCTCGCCATCATGGGCGTGGGGGGCATCCTGCATCACCCCTCCGTGCTGGTGGCCATCAATCCCGTCTATGCCGTGACTTTCCTTGCATCCGGCGGTGCCAAAGCCTTTCTCATCCTTGGCGGCGTATTCCTCTGCGTGACAGGGGCGGAAGCGCTCTATGCGGACATGGGTCATTTCGGGCCGAAGCCGATCCGTGTGTCCTGGCTCGCAGTCGTTTTTCCTTGCCTTATTCTGAACTACGCCGGCCAAGCCGCCATCGTGCTTGACGGTGTGCCGACTGATGGCAACATTTTCTTCCGCCTCTGTCCCGGTCCCCTGCTGGTACCCCTGGTCATCCTGTCGACCCTGGCCACTATCATTGCCAGTCAAGCGATCATCACGGGCGCCTTCTCCATGACCCGGCAGGCGATCCGTCTTGGTTGGCTGCCGCGCCTGATGGTCCGGCAGACCTCGGCCGAGGGCTACGGACAAATTTACGTTGGTACGGTGAACTGGCTGCTCATGCTCGTTACGCTGGCGCTGACCCTCGGCTTCCGCAAGTCCGACAGCCTCGCCAGTGCCTATGGCATCGCTGTGTCCCTCACGATGTTGATGACCACCGTGCTGCTCTACATCGCCATGCGCGAGATTTGGCGGTGGAGCCGAACAGCCGCGGCAGCCCTGGCCGGCTTCTTCCTTGTCGTCGACTTCGCTTTTTTCACCTCAAACTTAGTCAAGCTGCTCGACGGCGGCTACGTACCCCTTCTCCTTGCCGGCATCGTTTACGGAGCAATGTGGGTCTGGCATCACGGCACCCAAGCGGTTTCGGCTCGCCTTATCGAGAAAACCGTAAAGATTGGAGACTTCAGCGCGCAGGCAGTGGCTCACCAGACGCCACGGGTACCCGGGACGGCAGTCTTCCTTACGCGCACCGATATGGACGTCCCTCCATCGCTCGTGTGGCACTTGGAACACAATAAAGCCCTGCACGAGAAGATCGTGGTCCTGACGGTCGAGACAGATAAAGTCCCCTACGTCGCCGAAGCTCAGCACCTCGACATTAGCGAGATTGCCCCGAACTACTGGCGGGCAAGGGCAAAGTTTGGCTTCATGGAGCATCCGGATATCCCGGTCTTGCTTCAGGGGGCAATGGACCAGGGTTATGACATCGGTTTTCACGAGGCGACCTACTACGTCGGGCATGCCACGATTACCCATCGTGACGATGGACAGGGCATGCCGCGCTGGCTAGAGGCCATCTACGCCGCTATGGAACGGAACGCTAGCCACGTTGGAGACGTGCTCCGGCTCCCGGCGGACGCGACCGTAGAGTTGGGGCGCCAAGTCTCAATCTAATCGGGGCATTGCTCACGGGTCGAGAA
>JAYVMK010000527.1:0-2632 GCA_043758995.1 Lichenibacterium sp.
GGGCTCGCCGGCGGGCTGCTGGCGCCGGTCTCGGGCGTGGCGCCCACCATGGGGGCGGCCTTCGTGGCCAAGGCCTTCATCACGGTGGTGGGGGGCGGCGCCGCGATCCTGGCCGGGACGGCCTCGGCCTCGATCCTCTTCGGCACCATCAACCAGATGGGCTCCTACCTCACCACGCCAGTCTTCGGCGAAGTGATCCTGCTCGTCGCCGCCACCCTCCTGATCCGCGTGCTGCCCGAGGGCATCACGGGGCGCTTCTTCAGGAGCAGCCTGTGATCCGCACCCTTCTGTCCCTCCGCCTCACCCTCGCCGGCGCAGTCGGGGCCGCGGTCCTGGCGGGCCTCGCACCGCAATTCGTCGACACGTTCTCGCTGCTGCAAGCGACGGTCTTCGTCGCCATGGCGGTGCTGGCGCTCAGCCTCGGTTTCATCTGGGGGTTTGGCGGTATCCTGTCCTTCGGCCAGGCGGCCTTCTTCGGCCTCGGCGGCTATGCCTATGCGGTGGGGGCTTTCAACTTCGCCGACAGCACCGTGCCGATCCTTCTGTCGATGCTGGTGCCCATGCTCTTCGCCGCGCTGCTCGGCTACTTCATGTTCTACGGGCGCATCTCCGACGTCTATGTCGGCGTGATCACCCTGACGGTGACGCTGATCCTCTTCAACGTCATCAATTCCACGGCCGGCGACGCCTACCGGATCGGCGCGGCGGCGCTCGGCGGTTTCAACGGCATCCCTTCGGTGCCCGGCATCACCCTGCCCTTCTCCGGCTATTCCTTCGCACCCGAGGACGATTGGTATCTCGCGGCGGGCTGCCTCATCGCGGTCTTCGTCGGGCTGAAGCTGCTGCTGGCGGGCCATTTCGGCCGGGTGGTGGTGGCGATCCGCGAGAACGAGATGCGCGCGGCGCTGCTCGGCTACGATCCGCGGCTTTACAAGCTCCTCGCCTTCATCGTCGGGGGCGGCATCGCGGGGCTCGCCGGCTGCCTCTACACGCTCTGGGGCGCCTTTATCAGCCCGACGATCTTCGGCCTCGCCACCTCGGCGCAGATCATCATCTGGGTGATGATCGGCGGGCTCGGCACGCTGATCGGGCCGGTGCTGGGCGCCATCGCGATCCAATATCTGGTGACGCAGATCGGCGGCCAGCAGGTGCTCGATGCCAACCTCGTGCTCGGCACGATCCTGCTGGTCTTCGTTCTGCTGCTCCCGGCCGGCGTGGTGCCCATGGTCGAGCGCGGCGTCACCGCCCTGTGGTCCCGCATGCAGCGCGGCCCGGCCGCCGAGCCCGCCGCCGCTCCCCTGCCCGGCAAGGCCCTGTCATGACCGCCCCCCTGCTCGAGACCCGTGGCCTGACCATGCGCTTCGGCGGCGTCGTGGCGGTGAACGAGGTGGATCTCACCCTGGCCGAAGGCGAGCTCCGCTGCCTCATCGGTCCCAATGGCGCCGGGAAGAGCACCTTCTTCAAGATGCTGACCGGCCAGCTCCTGCCCTCCGCCGGGACCATCCGCTACCGCGGGCGCGACATCGCCGGCGCCTCGCCCCACGCCATCGCGCGGGCCGGCATCGGCATCAAGACCCAGACCCCCTCGGTGTTCAACGGCCTCTCGATCCGTGAGAACCTCTGGCTCGCCGCCCGTCGCAAGAATGCGGCCCGCAAGGCCGATGCGGTCGTCGACGAGGTGCTGAGCCTCATCGCGCTCTCGGGATCGACGCAGCGGATCGTCGGTACGCTGGCGCATGGCCAGCGGCAATGGGTGGAGATCGGCACAGTCCTCGCCGGCGAGCCGGACCTGATCCTGCTCGACGAGCCCGCGGCCGGCATGAACCACGACGAGGTCGGCCGTACCGCCGACATCATCCGCGCCATCAACAGGACCAAATCGCTGATCGTGGTGGAGCACGACATGGCCTTCATCCGCATGATCTCGGACCTCATCACGGTCTTCAACCAGGGTTCGGTCCTGCTCGAGGACCGGGCCGACGCCGTGATGCGCGACCAGCGCGTGCGCGACGTCTATCTCGGCAAGAAGGCGGCCTGACCCATGTTGGAAGTGGCAGCGCTCCAGGCCGCCTATGGCCGCGTCCCGGTCCTCATGGGGATCGATTTCCAGCTCAAGACCGGGGAGTTCCTCGGCATCCTGGGCCATAACGGAATGGGCAAGACGACGCTCATGCGGACCCTGATGGGGTTCATTCCCGCGGGTGCCGGCGGCGTGACCTTCCTCGACCGGGACATCACCGATCTGAAGCCGCACGAGCGGGGGCGCCTCGGCCTCGGCTACGTGCCGCAAGGGCGCGAGATCTTCCCGGCGCTGAGCGTCCGCGACAATCTGCGGATGGGCTGCGTGGCGGCGGGCCGAAATGCCAGCGGCATCATCGACGAGACGCTGGAGCTCTTCCCGCGGCTCAAACGCCTGCTCGACCGGCAGGGCGGCGCACTCTCGGGCGGCGAACAGCAGTTGCTGGCCCTCGCCCGCTGCCTCTGCACCCGGCCGAAGCTGATCCTCCTCGACGAACCGACCGAGGGTATCCAGCCCTCGATCATCGAGGAGATCGTCGAGACGCTGCTTCGGCTGCGCAGCCAGACCGGCGTCAGCATGATCCTGGTCGAGCAGAACCTCGACTTCATCGCC
>JAYVMK010000528.1:0-4120 GCA_043758995.1 Lichenibacterium sp.
CCAGGCCGCCGACCAGGGGTTCCACCCGGTCTTCGTCACGACCTCGGGATTCGCGGCGCCGGAATTCGCATCCATCGCTGGTGCTGCCACGGAAGGCACCGTGTTCCCCTTCCCGCCCGACCCGTCGAAGAGCCCTTCGGCAGCCGGCGTCCTCGACGCATTCAAGGCCGAGGGTCAGGTTCCCGACGGCTTCACGCTTTTCTCCTACGCGACCATCCAGGCCTTGGCCGAGGGCGTGCATCGCGCCGGATCGACGGACGGCCGAAAGGTCACCGCCGCTCTGCGCGACGGCCCCGCGATCGACACCGTCATCGGCCCGCTGACATTCGACCAAAAGGGCGATGCCGTCGGCATCACCTATGAGATCGACGTGTGGAAGGGTGGCAAGTACGGCAGGATGGACTGACAGCCCATAACGGCCTGACGGTCCACCGCACCTCGTTCTGTCGGCCCATGGCCGGCAGCACCGGACAAGAGCGGCGGAAGCCCAACCTCGCCGTCTCCGACACATTATCCCAAGCCGAAGACCAGCAGTCTTAGTCGCGGCTGCCGAGCCGCGTCAGCTGGCCTTCTGTCACCACGCGCTCGTAGGGCTCGTTCTCGGCCTTGACGCGATATTGCAGCTGCGTGCCGACATGCGGCATGCGGGCCTTGACGATGAAGATGTCGCTGCCTTCGGAGCGGCCGATGGTCGCCATGGACAGCGACACGCGCTCCCCGACGGCGAAAAGATGAGTGGGCTGGTCCGACATTACAGCGTGTCCTGGTCTGAAAAAGCGATCTCGGCGCGGTCGCGGTCGATCTGGAAACTGGTTTGTAGGGACGTCGGCGCCGGCGCGACGTCGAACGATGGATGGAGGTTCGTCGGCGTCGGCTCGTGAGTGATCCGGGCCGACAAGGGTGGGACCACCGTGCTGCCCAACCGTTGTTCCTGGCTCATCGCCTGCCTACCTCCAGAGACGCCACTCGCGCCTCACAACACGGGCCTTCGACCCGGGACGGAGGTCTTCTTCTGCGGTCCGCCCATGCCGAAATCTGGCGCGGGGTGCGGCATATTACAAGTCGAATGCGCCAGCGTCCTGACTCTTGGTTTGCGGAGTCGCGGGACTGAGCCCTGTTGCTGCCCATCGAGTGAAGTTCATCGGTTTTTCTGTTTCGGGCAGAGGTGGGCTGTTCGCGTCGCGTGGCGGAGGAGCTGTCGCGGGAACAAGAAAGGCGCCGCCGAGGCAGGGGCATGCCGCCCCTGGTTCGCCAGGAGCGGTCACCCTCGTCAACGTAACCTCGCCGTCCTATCCGAAGACGCGGGCGAAGATCGTGTCGACATGCTTGGTGTGATAGCCGAGATCGAACAGCGGCTCGAGCTTGTCGGCCGGCAGCACCGCCGTGACTTCGGGATCGGCCTTGAGGAAGGCGAGGAAGTCGCCTTCGCCGCGCCACACCCGCATGGCGTTGCGCTGCACCAGCCGATAGCTGTCCTCGCGCGATACGCCGCCCTGCGTCAGCGCCAGAAGAACGCGCTGGGAATGCACCAATCCCCCGAGACGGTCGAGGTTCTTCTGCATCGTCTCTGGATAGACCAGCAGCTTGTCGACCACGTTGGTCAGCCGGGCCAGGGCGAAGTCGAGCGTGATCGTCGCGTCCGGGCCGATCATGCGTTCGACCGAGGAATGCGAGATGTCGCGCTCGTGCCACAGCGCGACGTTCTCCAGAGCCGGTACCACCATGCCGCGCACCAGCCGGGCGAGACCGGTCAGATTCTCGGTCAGCACCGGGTTTCGCTTGTGCGGCATGGCGGAGGAGCCCTTCTGCCCCTCGGAGAAGAACTCCTCGGCCTCGAGCACCTCGGTGCGCTGCAGGTGACGGATCTCGATGGCGAGGCGCTCGATCGACGAGGCCACGACGCCCAGCGTGGCGAAGAACATGGCGTGCCGGTCGCGCGGGATCACCTGCGTCGAGACGGGCTCGACGCCGAGCCCCATGGCTTTGGCGACATGCTCTTCGACCCGCGGGTCGATGTTGGCGAAGGTGCCGACGGCGCCCGACAGCGCGCAGGTGGCGATCTCGGCGCGTGCCGCTACGAGGCGGGCGCGGTTGCGCTCGAATTCCGCATAGGCCTGGGCGAGTTTGAGACCGAAGGTGACCGGCTCGGCATGGATGCCGTGCGAGCGGCCGATCGTCGGGGTCATCCTATGCTCGAAGGCGCGATGCTTCAGTGTGGCCAACAAAGCGTCGACGTCGGCGATCAGCATGTCGGCGGCGCGGCTGAGTTGCACGGCGAGACAGGTGTCGAGCACGTCCGACGACGTCATGCCCTGGTGCACGAACCGCGCCTCGGGCCCGACGATCTCGCCAAGATGCGTCAGGAAGGCGATGACGTCATGCTTGGTCTCGCGCTCGATCGCGTCGATCCGGGCGACATCGAACTTCGCATCCCGCCCCTTGGCCCAGATGGTCTCGGCAGCGGATTTCGGGATCACGCCGAGTTCCGCCAACGCGTCGCAGGCGTGGGCCTCGATCTCGAACCAGATGCGAAACCGCGTCTCGGGCTCCCACAAGGCCACCATGGCGGGACGGGAATAGCGCGGGATCATAGGGTGGCTCCGAAAGAGATACGCATCTGGCTCCGTTCTTAAGTGGCGGAGACGAATGCCGCTACCCTCGCGAGCCAGCGCTCCTGTGCGGGAAGACTGAGACTTGGCACAAGATCGAGCCCGAGCCTTCATAGGAGAGCAGGGGCCTCTCTTGTGTTCCAACCAGATCAACGCGCTTCGGACAATGCCGTCGGTGGAACAGGGAGACTTCCCAACCTGCAGAGATGCCCGGCATCGAGTTGTGCATAGGCGTCGATTGTGGTGCCCGGCTGCCCTGCAGCGTAACCTTGCCAAAGGCGGTGGACCGAATCCGGCAGGTTCCCGGACGCGTAGCCAACGATATGATGTGCTCCATCGACGATATAGATCCTGTCGACCCCGCCGCGCGAACCCGACCGCATCGCCTCGCCGGTCACGCGCAGCATGGCCGAACCCAGCGTGCGATCGGCGAGAACTTTGTCGATCCCGCCCCTGCAAGCGTCTTCGGGTAAGAGCGTGCCGGCCTGATCGAGCGAGCGTCCCAGGAGCAGGCTGTCGTCCGTCGAGAAGATCGAAAGACGCCGCTCCCTGAGAAAGGCGGCCGCATGTTGAATGTTCGGCGGGTCTTCGTTGTCGTAGCTGAAGGCTTGGGGATCGAACGTCGCCGAAAGCAGCGAGTCCCCCGCCTCCCGCGAGCGGCGGGCCTGGCGCCGAACATCGGTGGCTCCCGAGACCTCGCCGTGGATCGCACAGCCGACGACGACGACGGTCAAGACGACGATGACCCATCGGGCGCTGCGCCGCTCCGCGAGGAGCGACCACCAGAAACTGAGTTCGACGACCCAGAAGATGAAGGTGGGCGTGTTGTAGCGAACTTCGGTAGCCTGCGAGACGCCCAGGACAGACCGACCGAACGCCGTAGCC
Organism: Lichenibacterium sp.; assembly: GCA_043758995.1. Classification (GTDB taxonomy): domain Bacteria; phylum Pseudomonadota; class Alphaproteobacteria; order Rhizobiales; family Beijerinckiaceae; genus Lichenihabitans. Next base: position 3,495 of record JAYVMK010000528.1, read on the forward strand.
AGGGCCGTGGCAACGATGAACGCGCCGATGCCGAACAAAACCAGGCGCGGTCTATGCCGACCTCGGTCCCACAGCACGGCCGCGAAGGATGCGGCCGAGGATGCGAGTCCCAGAGAGCCCAAGGTTCCCGCTACCCTGACGTTGTTGCCTGTGATGTTTCCGAGATAGGTCACCGTGTAGCGCAACAGCGTGAGAGAGTGAGACCCCACGGCGGCGAACACGGATTGCTGGTCGGGAGATTCGAAGCCGTGATAATAGAAGGCGGCCAGAAGCAGCGTGACCGCTGCCGTCGCTCCGATGATCGTCCATCGTGCGCCGACGATGAGGCCGAGAATGACGCAAGTCGGGCCCACGATAATGCCGTTCGCCATGGTGAATGTCGCGAGCGTGATGGCGAAGGCCGGGAGAACCAACCGTCGATAAAGCGGCGGGCCATTGGGCAAGTCCGGCAAAGCGCGGGCAAACGACCAGACGGCCAAGGTGGCGGCAGCGTAGACGCCGACGAATTGAACTTGAAATCCCCAGATGAAATTGCCGCTTTGCCCCAGAGAAAACAGGCACACCAACGTCACGGCCGGAAACAGGATTCGCGCGGTGCTGTCTCGTATCGCCGCACGCTGGATATG
>JAYVMK010000529.1:0-8301 GCA_043758995.1 Lichenibacterium sp.
CCGCCTCAGCTCGAGCCCAGGCTGCCTGACCCACAATCGGACGCTCTTGGATCGCCGACGCTCAGCAGCCCTGACCTGCGGTGCTGGCCGGATGCGTACCGAAGGGAAAACCTGCCTGGAACTCCGGACGGAAGCTCGGGGCCAAGCGGGCTCTCAAGCCACAGCAGGTCTGGGCTATCCGGTTCTGGCTCGACAGCAAGAAGCGCATGCGCGACCGCGCCATGTTCGATCTTGCGATCGACAGCAAGCTGCGAGGCTGCGATATCGTCAAGATCAAGATCGGCGACATCGTCCTGGGCGGTCGCGTCCGTTCCCGCGCCATCGTGGTCCAGCAGAAGACGAAGCGGCCGGTGCAATTCGAGCTGCTCGACCACGCCCAGGGTAGCTTGAACGCGTGGCTGGAGCGCCGGGGAGGCGCGGTGACCGACTACGTATTCCCGAGCCGGATCGACCACGCCAAGCCAATCAGCACGCGCCAGTACGCCCGGCTCGTGGAAGAGTGGGTCAACGGGGTCGGTCTCCGGCATGAGGACTACGGCACGCACTCGCTACGTCGGACCAAGGCTGCCATGATCTACAAGCAAACGGGGAACCTGCGTGCGGTGCAAATCCTGCTCGGGCATACCAAGATCGAAAGCACCGTTCGTTATCTCGGGGTCGACGTCGAAGACGCCCTGACGCTCGCGGAACGGACTGAAATCTGAACCCTGCGCGGCCGGACGGGGCGGGTGTCGCGGCTACGCAGCTTACAACACCCAGGGCCGATGGTGGCTCGGCTGTGAGGGCAGGCAAGGACGGGTGGAAAGCCGTCCAGCCGCTTTGGGATCTCGGTTCCACCAAAGCGGTCGTTCCCGATCCGGCAACATCGGCGAGATAGATTGTCTCCGCTCCGCGCAAACTTTACTCAAGCAGCGCGGTAACCTTCACCCTACCGCCCTGTATCTCAAGCACCTGACCTTGCGTCAGATTCTGCTCGGTAGGACAGGTAAGGTTCTATTAGAAAGACACGGACCGTCTATCAGCGTTGACTCCTATCATTGTCCAGCGATATTGGCTTCTTAAGCCCCTCTCCATTGTAGAATATAAAGGCCGGCATTGTAGTCCGTAATGTACATTAGTCCATCTGTTTGGACATTGACATCGCAAGTATGGATGACGCGATGGCGATCAGGTCGTGTATCTAGCCATTGCTCGGGCTCGCTTGGGACAAAAAAGCCGATCTCCTGCGGCTGAAATTGATTGCGGATGTCGAACACGCGAACACCGGCATTCTGGTATGTTGCGAACACGATGTCGGAGCTCTGAAACGTCCCAGGCCGGTTCTCGTGAAGGTTGTGTGGGCCGAAGTGGCCGCCCTTGGCCACATAGTCCTGGTCGGACGGGGTCGGGAACGTTGCGATTGTGACCGGATTCTGAGGTGCCCGAATGTCCACCACCCAGGTGTGCTTCATCGGCTCCTGATCGACGTCAAGCACGGCCTCGTCGGCCACGATGCAGAGACCGCGGTCAACGAGTGGCAGCGCGCTGTGGGTGCCTCCCGCGAAGGGCGGCGACCAGTTGGTGTGGGAGATCAGCCTTGGCGCCGTCTTGTCCGAGATGTCGAGGAGGGTCAGGCCGCCGTCCCGCCAGGACGCATAGGCCGTGTCGCCTGCAATCACGGCGTGGTGGAGGGCCACGCGCCCCGGCATGGTCAGGGTTTCGCCGCCAGCGGCCCACATCCCCGGCAGCGCCCAGCGCCCGACTTCACGCGGATGCGCAGGATCCTGCATGTCGATGACGATGAACACATGATCGGTGTAGCCGTCGAGAAGCGCGGACGCGTATGCGTAGCGGTCGCCTACCCACCAGATGCGATGCAGGCCAAGGCCTTCCACCTCCATGAAGCCGATCGGGCGCGGATGAACGGGATCGGAAATGTCATAGACCCGCATGCCGGCCGTGTAATCCTCGCCGCGGGTACCGAACTTGCTCGAATGCACGCCTTCGATCGAGTGGCCGTAATATTCGGACTCTTTAACGTAGACCGAATAGAAATTGAACTCCTCCACGACCAGCAGGATGTCGTTGGCTGTCTGAATGTGGACCGACCACGAACGCTTGTGCGTTGGCAAGAAGTTGACAGGCACGGGGTTGCGCGGGTCCCGGACGTCGATGACGCTGACGCCGCCACTGAAGACATGGCTCACGAACGCATGACCCTTGTGAATCATGCACTGAATGCCGTCGGCGCGGCCGGCTTGGTTGGTGCGGCCAACGAACTCGATATTTCGGGCGGCGTCGAAGAGCTTGGTCATATGTCCTCCCGCTCGTGCGGTGCGTGTTGTTCGGGGCGTGACGACGAGCTTAGGCCTGCAGGGCGAAGACGCCGCCTTGCGTCAGAAGCTCTTCGTAGGTATCGAGATACCGGTTCTTAGCGAGGGGCAAATGGTCCCGCACCAAGGCGACCAGCCGAGCGCGGTCGCAAAGGCGGCAGGCGTCGATCATCGCCCAGTGGTCGCCGCAAACCCGTTCTAGGAACGATCGATCCATGTAGGGGTGAAAGCGCACCGTCAGGGCGCGTGTAGCGCATTGCTCGATCAATTCAACCAGGACCGGATTGCCGCACTGCGTGTAGAGGGTGCGGTGGAAACGATTGTTGTGGTCGAAGATGCGCCGTAGGTCATTGTCGGCAACCGCCTGCTGGTGGTCCCGCTGAATTGTGACGAGCGTCTCCAGTGCAACGGGATCGAGGGGAAGCGGCATGGTTCCGGCAGCGGTCGTCTCTAGCAGCATACGCACGGCATAGAGCTGCTCGACGCGCTCAGGGTTAATGTCGAGCACCGAGGCACCCTTATTGCGCTGCCGGTCCACAAGACCGGCCTGTTCCAACGCCGCGAGCGCTTCGCGGACGGCAGCCCGGTGAGAGCCGAACCGGTGCACGAGATCAGCTTCAACCAACCGCTCGCGCGGGTTCAGCCGCCCGAATACGATGTCGTCACGCAATGAGTCGAAGATCTCCTGGCCGGAGCTCGAAAGGGATGAGTCCGGCCTTGGCTTCACTGGCCGAACTCGGCCAGCAAGCTCTTGGAGGCAGCCGTCATGATGCGCAGATCCGAGCCAGTGACGAAAAGGCGGTAGCCCATCCGATGCATCCGCTTGGCATAGGCAGAGGTCTCACATGCGAGCCCTGCCATGATGCCGGCGCCGATGGCGCTCTTGGAGATGCGGTCGAGAGCCCCAACCACGACGTCGTCATCGGTGTCCATGCGTGGTGCCCGGCCCAGGCTCGAGGCGATGTCACTCGGCCCAGCGAACAACCCATCTATGCCGGGCACCCGCGCGATGGCGTCGAGCTGTTCCAGACCTCCCGGGGTCTCGATCATCGCTATGGCCAGCACGCCATCGTTGGCCCTGGCCACGTAATTGTCGCCGAACAGCAGCCGCGCCCGAATCGGCCCGATGCTACGGTTGCCAACGGGCGGGTACCGGCAGGCTGTAACCAGGAGTTGGGCTTCCTCGACCGAGCTCACCATCGGGCAGATAATGCCGCTCGCACCGGCGTCGAGCAGGCGCCCGATCAAAGCTGGATCCAGAGCGGGCGGACGGACCAGGACGGTAGCCCCGAGGTTGGTCGTGACCTGGAGCAGCCGCACCATCTCCTCAAAGCCCGTCATGGAGTGCTGCATGTCGGCGACGAGGCAATCCCATCCGACCCGCGCGATCATCTCGCACGAGAGCGTGGACGCGCTGTGTAGCCACGTCGTCCGGATCCCTCGGCCACTTGGGCCACTCAGCGTCTTGAGCATCTCGGTCTGCATCGGTTTCTCCTACCCAGAACGGATACGATCCCGTCTAAAACTTGTCAAATAAGATTGTTTGACAATTTGGGTCGACGACCTTCTAGTGCCGCTCAGAAGCCCACGACCGATGGGTTTGCTTAGGGAGCAACGATGTCGCTAGAAGCCGACCAGGGCCGCAGCGCTGCGCAGGAGTCAGCAGACGCTATCTCGACTGCGTGCCGCCTTGTTGGTGCGGGCAAGCGGTTTGGTGGCATCTGGGCCTGCCGCAACGTCGACCTGGAGATCCGACCCGGCGAGGTCCATGCGGTCATGGGCGAGAACGGCGCCGGTAAAAGCACGCTGATGAAAATGCTTCACGGCATCCATGTCCCTGACGAGGGACATGTCGAGGTCGCCGGACGCGTCGTCTCCCTGACATCACCGCGGGCAGCCGAAGCTGCCGGCATCGCCATGGTGCCACAGGAACTCGACCTCTTTCCGGATCTTTCCGTCGTCGAGAACCTGTTTGTCGGGCGAGCCCGCCCGCGCACTCGCCTGGGCACCTTCGATTGGGGAACGATGCGCCGGCAGGCCTCGACGGCCTTCAAGCGACTCAATGCGACCTTCGATATCGACGCGCCCGTGCGCTCGCTGTCGGGCGCCAATGCCCAGATGGTGGAGATCGCGCGCGCCCTGATGCACGACGCCAAACTCGTCATCTTCGACGAGCCCACGGCCGCCCTCACGGAGCGCGAAGCTCAGCGCCTGTTCGGAATCGTTAACGAGTTGACCCGGCGTGGGGTCGCCGTCGTCTACATCTCGCACCGGCTAGACGAGGTGTTCCAAATCGCCGACCGGATCACTGTGATGCGGGACGGTGAGCGGATCCATACGGGCCGCACCGTCGACCTCGACATGGCGCGGCTGATCCAGATGATGGTCGGCCGCCCGCTCAGCAAGCTGTTCCACCGCACGCCTCACCCGCCTGGCGAGGTACTGCTCGAGTTACGGGGCTTGGGCCGCACGGGCACCTTCAAGGACGTCTCCCTCACGTTGAGGCGGGGTGAGATCGTCGGCATGTCGGGCCTGATCGGCGCCGGAAGGTCGGAGGTGGCACAGGCCATTTTCGGCATCGCTCCCTCCAACGAGGGCAGCATCCTCATCGCTGGGCGGCCGACCGTCATCTCCAACTCGAGCAGCGCGATCGCCCAAGGCATCATCTACGTGCCCGAAGAGCGGCGCTCGCAGGGTCTGGTCCTGGACTATCCGATCGACTGGAACATCGCCTTCAGCGGCCTCGACCGAATCTCGCGGTTCGGTTTCGTATCGCGGCGGCGCGAGCGAGAGGTCGCCGAGCGCTTCCGCGCCCTGTTCTCCATTCGCAGCAGCAGCCTGAAGGCACCGGTCCTGTCGCTGTCTGGCGGCAACCAGCAGAAGGTTCTGCTCGCCAAGGCTTTGGTTGTCGAACCCGAGATCATCCTGCTCGACGAGCCGACGCGCGGGGTGGACGTCGGCGCCAAGGCCGAGATCTATCGGATCATCGACGATCTCGCGGCCGCCGGCAAAGCCGTGCTGTTGGTATCGTCGGAGATGAACGAGTTGCTGTCGATGTCCGATCGTGTCCTGGTGATGCACCAGGGCCGACTGACCGGTGAGTTCCAAGGACCGGACTTCTCGCCAGATGCGATCGGTGCCGCGGCGGCGGGGGTCGTGGCCGAGAGAACCGAAGATCCCGCTCTTCATCCGGGATCGATACATTGAACGCGCCCTGGTTCGATCGCGCGGTCAAACGGCCAGAGGCTGCCCCGTTGGGCTTTCTCGCGATCGTGTCGCTTCTTCTGAGCCTGACGACCCCGGGCTTCTGGTCGGGTGTCAACCTACTCAACATCGTTAGCCAGGTCGCGGTCGTCGGCATCGTCTCGCTCGCGCTCAACCAAGTGATCTTGTCCGGTGAGATCGACGTCTCGATCGGCTCGCTGCTGGCCGCCTGCGCCTTCACGTTCGCGAATGTCGGCCATCTGACCGAGAGTCCTCTCGTACCGTTGCTCGCCGCACTGGGAGTGGGCCTCGGCGTCGGCGCCCTCAACGGCGCGATCGTCACGGTGGGTCGCGTCCCATCAATCATCGCCACGCTCGGCATGTTGCTGGCCCTGCGCGGGGTCGTCCTGCTGATCGGGGCTAATGGCGTACTGCTCGTGCCGGACGGCGCGCGCGCCTTCGGGCTTGGCAGCATCGCCGGCCTGCGCGCGCCCATCGTCAGCCTAGTCCTAGTCTTCGCAGCCTTCGATCTCGTCAACCGCAACACCGAGTGGGGACGAGATATTCTCGCGGTGGGCAGCAATCGCAGGGCAGCCGATGCCGTCGGGCTACGCGCAGGTCTCGTTAAGTTCCGCTGCTTCCTCGCCACGGGTCTGGGCTGCGGTCTTGCCAGCGCGATCTTCGCGGGCCAGATCGGCGAGATACAGGCCACCGCCGCGACCGGCTTCGAACTGCAATGCATCGCGGCGGTCGTGCTAGGCGGAACCAGCATCACGGGCGGGCGGGGCTCCACCTTCGCACCCGTAATCGGGGCGGTGCTGGTTGGCGTCATCCTCAACGCCCTCACGCTCAACAGCGTACCCGGGACGTTCGAACAGTTGGTCCTCGGCCTCCTGATCCTCCTGGCGATCTCGGTTGATGCCCTTCGCTTCCGCGCATCCAGGAGGCTTTCGTGAGCCAGCCGACGTCGCGTCTCACAGCCCCCGCGGAGTCGCCACCGAGGCGACGCTTCGCATTCACGCGGACGCACGGGCTGTTCCTGCTGCTGCTCGTCGAACTCGGCGGCTTGGGCGTGCTAGTCCCCGGATATCTCGATCCGGCCAGTCTACTGGACACCTCTCGTACCTTCATCGAGACCGGCATCCTAGCGCTCGGTATGACGTTCGTGATCGTGTCCGGGGGCATCGACCTGTCCGTGGCTTCGCTCCTCGCCCTCGTGTCGGTCGTCATGGGTATGTCGTACCAAGCTGGACTGCCGCTTCCGGCCGCGATGCTGCTGGGGGTGGTGACAGGGGTCGCGGGCGGCCTCGTCAACGGTGCCGCCGTCGCCTATCTTGGCCTGCATCCATTCGTCGTGACGTTGGCCACGATGGCCATCTACCGTGGTGGGGCCTACGCAATATCCAATGCGGCGGCAGTGTCGGATTTCCCGCCCTGGTTCACCAGCATCGGCCAGTCCTACTTCGCGGGCGGTCTGGTACCGGCGCAACTGCCCGTTCTCGTGGTCGCGGCCCTCGCGTGCTGGCTACTGCTCGACCGTACGACCTTCGGGCGACGGGTCTACGGCATCGGAGCCAACGAACTCGCGACCCGCTTCTCCGGCGTTCCGGTCGAACGCATCAAGCTCGCCATCTACGGCCTGATGGGGGGCCTCGTCGCGGTCGCCGCCATCATTCAAACCGCTCGGGTTTCTACAGCCCGCGCCAACGCATCAATGGGGCTCGAGTTGCCGGTCATCGCCATGGTGGTGCTGGGCGGCACCAAGATCACCGGCGGGGCCGGCACCATTGCGGGAACGGTGCTGGGCGTCCTGGTCCTGGCCTACCTGCAGGACGGGTTGGTCTCAGCCGGCGTGCGCAATGATTGGGGGCTCGTCATCGTAGGTGCATTCCTCATCGTCGGGGTTTTGGCCAACGAATTTTTCCGCCGTGCGCCTCGCTGAGCCGCCGCGTCGACATCGGATTCCGCCACTGAGGCGGGCTGCTCCTCCGGCAAGCCGACCGGACAATAACGTACTGAGAGGAAATGCCATGTCACACGACAAAGAACGCCTGTCGGGACTTCTCCGTCCTACACGTCGACAAGCCTTGCTGGGCCTGGGAGGCGGCCTGCTGGCCAGCACATCCGGCGTTCTGAGCGTCCCGGCCTTCGCGGCCGGCCAGACCGTAGCATTCGTGCCGAAGTTCACGAGCGACCCCTACTTCGTCTCGGCCAACCAGGGGGCACAGGAAGCCGGCAAGGAGCTTGGACTGACCGTGCAGTATAACGGGCCCGTGGATGCCAACGTGGCTGGCCAGGTGGACATTGTCGACCGACTCGTGCGCGGCCGCGTCGACGCGATCTCGATCTGCGCGCTCGATCCGACGGCGCTCGCACCGTCGCTCGCGCGCGCGCAGCAGAAAGGCATCAAGGTCAACACTTGGGATGCCGACGTCAAATCCGACGCACGCCAAGTGTTTCTCAATCAAGCGTCCTACGACGCCATCGGCGAGACGATCGCCGACATCATGGCGAAAGGTGCCGGGACGTCTGGCGACTTCCTGATGGTGACGGGGTCGCTGACCGCGTCGAACATGCTGGCGTGGATGAAGGCCATCACCGATACCGTGGCCAAGAAGTACCCCAGCATGCACATTAAGACGACGCTTCTTGGCGAGCAGGACATCGAGAAGGGCAAGAACGTCACGCTTAACTATCTGCGTGCCAATCCGGATACCAAGGGCGTGTTCACCGTAGACGGCATCGCCGAGGTCAGCGTAGCCGAGGCGGTGAAGCAACTCGGGAT
>JAYVMK010000530.1:0-4895 GCA_043758995.1 Lichenibacterium sp.
CGGACCGCGGTTCGCAGGGCCTGGTCCGGAACGCCGCTCGCGCGGTCCTCCTCGGTGTAGAATCGCGAAAAGTGTTGGCCGATGATTTCCCCGGCCTTGTAGCCCTTGAACCGCTCCGCGCCGGTATTCCAACTGCGCACGAACCCGTTCTCGTCGAGCAGGTAGATCGCGTAGTCTTTCACGGCATCGAGTAGCAATTGAAAACGACGTTCGTTACCAATGGCGTCGAGATAGTGCATCGGGTCGGCTCGGAGTTGGCTGTTTGCCCCAACATACCGCCTGACCCGGCTTAGGCAACGTGCCGGCTCCATGACCGCAACACCAATTCGGTCGCACGCCGCCAGGGGCGATAGGCTGAGGCAGGTCTGCCCTTATGGCACCGCCGTCTCGGCCACCCGATCCAGCACCGGCACGGCTTCCATCAGGGTCTGCGTGTAGGGATTCTGCGGGTTCTCGAACACGGCGCGACGGGACCCATGCTCGACGATGATGCCGTCGCGCATGACGGCGACCCGATGGCTCATGCGCTCCACCACCGCCATGTCGTGCGAGATGAAGAGATAGGCGAGGCCGAGCTCTTCCTGCAATTCGAGCAGCAGGTCGAGCACATGGGCCCGCACCGAGACGTCGAGCGCCGAGACGCTCTCGTCGGCGACGATCACCTTGGGGTCGAGGGCGAGCGCGCGGGCGATGCAGATGCGCTGGCGCTGGCCGCCGGAGAATTCGTGCGGATAGCGGCTGGCGTGGTCGGGCGAGAGATGCACGCGTGCGAGCAACGCCGCGACCTGGTCGCGCCGGCTCGCCGCCGTGCCGATGCCGTGGATCGCCAGCGGTTCGGCGATGGCGGCCCCGACCGACATGCGCGGATCGAGCGAGGCATAGGGGTCCTGGAAGATCATCTGGGCCTTGCGGCGCACGGGCTTCATGGCCCGGGGCGACAGGCCCGCGATGGCGGTGCCGTCGATCACCACCTCGCCCTCGAAGGGGACGAGGCCGAGGATCGCCTTGCCGATCGTCGACTTGCCCGAGCCGCTTTCGCCCACGAGACCCAGCGTTTCGCCGGCCTTGAAGTCGAAGCTCACGCCTTTGACGACGGGCGCCGGCGCGGGTCCGCCGAAGAGGCCCGACCTTCGGCCGTAGGTGACGCGGAGGTCCTTGACGAAGACGACGGGTCCGGGTGTCACAGGGCGGGGCGGGGCCTGCGTGACCCGTGGCGGCCCGTCCGTGCCCGCGAAGGCCCCGAGGCGCGGTACGGCGGCGAGCAGGCGCTGCGTATAGGCCTCGCGCGGGTGCAGGAACACGTCCCGGACCGGCCCTTGTTCGACCTGCCGGCCATGATGCAGCAGCGCCACCCTGTCGGCCATCTCGGCCACGACGCCCATGTCATGGGTGATCAGCAGGATGGCGGTGCCGAACTCGACCCGCAGGTCGCGCATCAGCTTCAGGATCTGCTTCTGCACCGTGACGTCGAGCGCCGTCGTAGGCTCGTCGGCGATGAGCACCTTGGGGCGGCAGGACAGCGCCATGGCGATCATCACGCGCTGGCGCATGCCGCCCGAGAGCTCGTGCGGATATTGCCCCATGCGCCGCGCCGGCTCGGTGATGTGGACGGCATCCAGCATGGCGCGGGCGCGGGCCTCCGCCCCCGCCGCCGCATCGTGGGTACGGATCGCTTCCGTGAGCTGCGCTCCCACCGACATCACCGGGTTCAGCGACGTCATCGGCTCCTGGAAGATCATGGCGACCTCGCCGCCGCGGAGCCTCCGCATGGCGCGCTCCGGCAAGGTCGTGAGGTCACGGCCTCCGAGGACGATGGATCCGCCGCGCTGCTTCAGCGACGGCGACAGAAGCCGCATGATGGAGAGCGCGGTCAGCGATTTGCCCGAGCCCGACTCGCCCGCGAGACACAGGGTCTCGCGGGCTTCGAGCGTGAAGCTCACGTTCTCGAGAACGGGCTTCAGGCCCTCCGGCGTCCGCGCGTCGATGGACAGATCGCGGACCGCGAGGATGGGCTCCGTCACGCGAAGACGAGGCGGGGGAAGTAGAAGGACACGATCCAGTTCGGCTGGTCGACGATCTCGCTGATGCGCAGGTCGCCGCAGACCGACAGGAGGATATAGGCGTCGACCGGGCTGAGCCCGTGTTCGGCTGCGAGGAGGTCAATCATCCGCATCACGCTCTCGCGTGCCGCCGTCATCAGATCCGGCCCGACCCCGGTCGTGGCCTCGTAACCCATGCCGTCGAGGTGGCGCGTCACGGGACCCGGCGTGGTGAAACGCGGGCTCTTGAGCTTGGCGCCCTTCACGAGGTCGAGGGTCAGTTCGACATCCATCTGGCTCTCGATGGCGGTGCCGCAGACTTCGCCGTCGCCTTGGGCCGCATGCGTGTCGCCGATCGAGAAGAGGGCACCGACGACCTCGACCGGCAGGTAAAGGGCCGTGCCCGCGGCGAGGTCGCGAATGTCGAGATTGCCGCCGACCGCGCGCGGCGGCACGACCGAATGGATTCCCAGCGCGGCGGGGGCAACGCCGACCTCGCCCGCGAAGGGTTTCAGCGGCACGCGTCCCTTGGGCCCGTAGAGGGCCGGCGCCAGGGTGTAGGGGTCGTAGCTCCACATGTGCAGTGCGGGATCGGGGAACTGGTCGGCCAAGAGGCCGAAGCCCGGGATATTGGCGGTCCAGCCGAGGCCCGAGGGGATGAACTTCCGGAAGGTGATCTTCAGCGCATCGCCGGGTTCGGCGCCTTCGACAAAGACGGGACCGCTGACGGGATTGACCTTGGAGAAGTCGAGCGTCGCGATATCGGCGGCCGTCGACCCAGCCGCGAAATGGCCATTGCCGGCGTCGAGGCACTCGAAGTGGATCGTCTCGCCGGGCTTGCAGGTGAGAGCCGGCGCGAAGTCGCGGCTCCAGCCGAACTGATGGTCCTTGCGGTGGATCGTATAGTTGCAGGCGACGCACATGGGAGGAACTCCGATCCCCTTCGGTGTGGCTCACCTTCCCCGAAACGGGGAAGGTGGCGCGAAGCGGGCGACACCCTCCCCTATGGGGGGGAGGAATCGCGCCCTGTCCTACTTCTTGATGTAGATGGCCTCGTAATCGATGACGCGGGTCGGGTCGATGTAGATCTGGTCGGGTCCGCCCATGCGCTTCGACTTCGCCACGACGCGCCGTTCGTTGAACACCGGCACCCAGGGCGCGGCCTGGCTCTGGATGTCGGTGAAGATCTGCTTCCAGACCGCGTATCGCTGGTCCTTCTGATCGGGCTTCGACATGGCATCGGCCTGGGTGGCGCGGTCCTCGAACCCCTTGTCGCAGTACCAGGACCAGTTCCAGCCCCCCGTCACGGCGCCGCCGCAGCCCAGGATCGGCCCGTAGAAGTCGCTGGGGTCCGGGAAGTCGGCGATCCAGCCCATGCCGCCGGACCAGATGAGCGGCGACTGATCCTTGTTGCCGCCGGCGGCGATCACCTCCGGCTGGGCCAGGGCCTTGATCTCGGCCTTGATGCCGACGGCGGCGAGATCCTGCTGGATGGCCTGGGCGACGCGCGGGTTCGGGTCGGTGTTCATGGCGAAGAGCGTCGTCGAGAAGCCGTCCTTCAGCCCGGCCTCGGCGAGAAGCTGCTTGGCCTTGGCGACGTCGTAAGCGTAGCCCTTGTAGGCCGCGTCGAAGCCCGGCATCAGCGGCGGCAGGACCTGGCTCGCCGGCGTGGCCCGCCCGTTGATGATGCGGACGATACGATCCTTGTTGATCGCCATGTTGAGCGCCTGGCGGACGCGCAGGTCGTCGAAGGGCTTCTTGGTCGTGTTGATCGTGATGTAGCTCGTCTCGAACTGCTCGCGATCGACGATCATGTCCTTGGCGTCGGGCGAGTTCTTCAATTCGAGGTATTTGGCGGGCGGAATGCCGTCGCCCGCGATATCCACTTCGCCCTTCTGCAGGCGCAGCACGGCGACGAGTGGCTCCTGACCGATCTCGACCCGGAAACCGTCGAGCTTCGGACGTTCGCGGAAGTAATCGGCGTTGCGGGAGAAGACGAGGCGCTGGCCCGTCACCCATTCGTCGAGCTTGAAGGCGCCCGAACCGACCGGCTTCTTGCCGAAATCGGCCCCCTCGGCCTCGACGACCTCCTTCGGCACCGCGGAGGAGAAGTTGAGCGCGAGGACGTTGAAGAAGGTGGCGTCGGGTTGGGCGAGAGTGAACTTCACCGTCGCGTCGTCCGGCGTCTCGATGCCCGAGATCGTCGTCGCCGTGCCGGCCGCCATCTTGTCCTGGCCGACGATCGAGTGGAAGAAGCCGCCCCCAGGCCCTTGCGTCTTCGGGTCGACGGCGCGCTCGATGGAATATTTGACGTCGGCGGCCACGACCTTGCGGCCGTTGGTGAATTTCGCCGTCGGGTCGAGCGTGAACGTGTAGACCAGCCCGTCCGGCGACAGGGTCCAGGACTTCGCCAGCGACGGCACGATCTCGGTCGAGCCGAACTTGTAGTCGACGAGGCGCGAGAAGAGGCCGTTGATCATCGACCAGTTCTGCCAATCGTAGCCGATGGCAGGGTCGAGGGTCGCCATATCGTCCTTGTAGGTGACGATGATGGTGCCGCCCGGGGCTGGGCTGTCCTCCGCACGCGCGGGAAGGCTCGCGAGGCTCGCCGCCAGTGCGACTGCGGCGGTGGTGGCTTTCAACCAGCTTCTGCTCATGCTCAAGCTCCTGGAGGTGGTGATCATCGGCCGCGAATGCGCGGATCGAGGGCGGGCGCCACGGCATCGGCCAGGAGATTGGCCAGCACGATGGCGAGAGAGGACACGAGCGTGACGCCCATGATGATCGGTACGTCGGCCTGCTGGATGGCCTGCCAGGCGAGCTGACCGATGCCGGGCCAGCCGTAGACGGCTTCCA
>JAYVMK010000531.1:0-4800 GCA_043758995.1 Lichenibacterium sp.
GCCGCCATGCTGGCCATGTCGCGCGCACGGATGTTGTACTGCTCCTTGGCCAGCACCACGATGGAGCGGCCTTCCGGGGTCTCGTCGGCGAGCGAGGCCATCTGGGCCGCGTCGGCGAGTTCGGCTTCGGTGACGCCGCGCACGGGACGGAACTCGGTGGCCTGGCGGTTGCCGAGCGTGATCGTGCCGGTCTTGTCGAGCAGCAGCGTGTCGACGTCGCCCGCCGCCTCGACGGCCCGGCCCGACATGGCGAGGACGTTGAAGCGTACGAGACGGTCCATGCCGGCGATGCCGATGGCCGACAGCAGCGCGCCGATGGTGGTGGGGATCAGCGTCACGAAGAGGGCGACAAGGACGATCATCGAAATCGAGCCACCCGCGTAAGCCGCGAAGGACGGGATCGACGCGACCGCGAAGACGAAGATGATGGTGAGGCCGGCCAACAGGATGTTGAGGGCGATCTCGTTGGGGGTCTTCTGGCGCTCCGCACCCTCGACGAGCGAGATCATGCGGTCGATGAAGGTCGAGCCCGCCGCAGCGGTGATCCGGACCCGGACCCAGTCGGACAGCACCTGCGTGCCGCCGGTCACGGCCGAACGGTCGCCGCCGGATTCACGGATCACCGGGGCGCTCTCGCCCGTGATGGCGGCTTCGTTGACCGAAGCGACGCCCTCGACGACTTCGCCATCCGAAGGAATAATGTCACCGGCCTCGACGAGCACGACGTCACCGACCTTGAGGCCGGCGCCGGGCCGCATCTCGAAGGCGTGACGCGGGCCACCGATCGCCGCACCGGCGCCGGTCAGGAGCTTGGCCTGGGTCTCAGTGCGGGTCTTGCGCAGGCTCTCGGCCTGGGCCTTGCCGCGGCCTTCCGCGGTCGCTTCGGCGAAGTTGGCGAAGAGGAGCGTAAACCAGAGCCACAGCACGATCTGGAACGAGAAGCCGAGATTGGGGCCTCCCGTGAGGGCGTCGCGGATGAGAAGCACCGTGGTCAGTGCCGCCACGACCTCCAGCACGAACATGACCGGGTTCTTGATCTGCAGGCGTGGGTCGAGCTTCTTGAAAGCACCGCCGACCGCCGGCCCGAGGATACGGGCGTCGAGGATGCTGGACTGGGTCTTGGCCATGGAAATGGCTCCGGGAAAACGGAAAGGATTGAGGGGTTTCGATGCCGCGGGCTGCCGCGGTCGGGGCGAAGGATTTCGGCCCTCACCCCGACGCTGGTCGTTATGGTGAGGCCGTCACGGCGCCGACGCGAAGGTCTGCCCGGCCTGGCCGGCGAGGTGTTCGACGATCGGCCCGAGGGCCAGCGCCGGGAAGAAGGTCAGCCCGCCAATGATCAGGATGACGCCGACGAGGAGGCCGACGAACAGGCCGCCATGGGTCGGGAAGGTGCCGGCCGAGGCCGGGACCCGCTTCTTCGCCGCCAGCGATCCCGCAATGGCGAGCGCCGGGATGTGGATGAAGAACCGGCCGAACAGCATCGCGATGGCGAGGGTGGTGTTGTAGAAGAGCGTGTTGGCCGACAGGCCGCCGAAGGCCGAGCCGTTGTTCGCCGCCGCCGACGTATAGGCGTACAGGATCTCGGAGAAGCCGTGCGGGCCGGGGTTGTTGGTCCCCGCCACCGCGGAGGGGATCACCACGGCGAGCGCCGTGAAGCCCAGCATCATCAAGGGCAGGATCAGGATGCCCAGCATGGCCATCTTGACCTCGCGCGCTTCGATCTTCTTGCCGAGATATTCCGGCGTGCGCCCGACCATCAGTCCGGCCACGAAGATCGCCACGATGACGAAGATCAGCATGCCGTAGAGACCCGCGCCGACGCCGCCGATGACGACTTCGCCGAGCTGCATGTTGATCATCGGGATCATGCCGCCCAGCGCCGTGAGGCTGTCGTGCATGGCGTTGACGGCACCGCACGAGGCGGCCGTGGTGACGGCGGCGAAGAGCGCCGAGGCTACGATGCCGAAGCGGACCTCCTTGCCTTCCATGTTGCCGCCGTCGAGGCCGATGGCATGCAGCAGCGGGTTGCCGGCCGCCTCCGCCCCATAGAGCACCGCGACGCCGGCGACGAAGAGCACGCCCATGGCGCCCAGGATGGCCCAACCCTGGCGCTGGTCGCCCACCATGCGCCCGAAGACGTTGGTCATCGCCGCACCGATGGCGAAGATGGACAGCATCTGGACGAAGTTGCACACCGCGGTCGGGTTCTCGAACGGGTGGGCGGCGTTGGCGTTGAAGAAGCCGCCGCCATTGGTGCCGAGCATCTTGATGGCGACCTGGCTGGCCACCGGCCCGAGCGCGATCGTCTGCTTGGCGCCTTCGAGCGTCGTGGCGTCGACATAGGCGCCGAGCGTCTGCGGGATGCCCGACCAGACGAGGTAGAGCGTGTAAACGATGCAGATGGGCAGCAGCACGTAGAGCGTGCCGCGCGTGAGATCGACCCAGAAAGAGCCCACGGTCTTCGACGACGCGCGGGCGAAGCCGCGGATCAGCGCCACTGCTAGGGCGATGCCGGTAGCGGCCGAGAGGAAGTTCTGATGCGTCAGGCCCAGCATCTGCGTAAGGTAAGAGAGCGTGCTCTCGCCGCCGTAGCTCTGCCAGTTGGTATTGGTGATGAAGCTCATCGAGGTATTGAAGGCCAGGTCCGGGGCGACGGTGCCCTGCCCGGCCGGATTGAACGGCAGCATGCCCTGCAGCCGCAGCAGGATATAGAGGATCAGGAACCCGCCAATATGGAGATAGACCATGGACACAAGGTAGGAGACCCAGCCCTGTTCCTGAGCCTCATCGATCCCCGAGACTTTGTAGAGGGCCCGTTCCACGGGGCGCAGCACGGGTGACAGCAACGTCCGCTCGCCCGAGAAGACCCGAGTCATATAGCCACCAAGAGGCTTGGTGAGTGCAACGATGATCGCGCAATAGAGCACGATCTGTATCCAACCGATCGAAGTCATGACGACACCTTTCAGAACCGCTCAGGGCGGACGAGGGCGTAGGTGAGATAGACGAGGAGCCCGATGGTCACGAGTCCTCCCAGAATGTAATCGAGCAGCATGGTGGGCCTCCTACAGCCGTTCGCAGACGATGGTGTAGCCGATGGAGATCGCGAAGAACGCGAGTCCCCCTACTATGAAGATGACATCGAGCATGGCGTGATCGCCCCCTATGGATTCACTCAACAGCTGACACTGAGACAGTCACGACTCTGCGAAAGCCGGCCGAACCGTCGTTTTGGTCTGCGAGCCTCAGCATCGCAGGGTCGGCATAAGTTTTCGAGTGGGGATCGAGGCCCAGAGTATAAAGATCTCATATAGAAAACGGCATTTCGGCCGTAAGATCGGCGAGACCGGGCGACACAGGACAGCACGCCGCCTCAGCAAAGTGTTCGAGCGCAACGCTGCTCTGGCTTGGCGGAGATTCAACTCACGCCCGTCGCACCCACGAGATATTTATAACATTCGGCTTGACCACCCATATCATGGCTATGGGCTCTGGCGTTACCAGTGTGATGAGCCAGAGTTCTATCCCGAGTCAACCACCATGACCGCCATGCTTCCAAACGATCAGCAGCCCTGGGGTGCAGTGCCTCCACCACCAAAGGTGACACGTCCCGAGATCCCGCTACGCTACATCGCCGTGATGGTGCTCGCGGTCGCAGTTCTCGCGGCTTTGACGGGGTGCTTCTATACGGTGCAGCCGACCGAGATGGCGGGGGTACGCCGCCTTGGAACGGTGGTGACGGCGGAACCCGTCGGCCCTGGCCTGCACGTGAAAGTTCCGTTCATCGACACGGTCGACACCATCCAGACGAGCCTCGACACGTTCCAACTCGCAAACCTGACCGTCTACACGATCGACAACCAGGCGGTGACGGTCGGCGTTGGCCTGTCCTATCGGGTGCCGGAAAGCGCCGTGCTGAAACTGCTCTACGGGGTGGGCCGCAGCGGCAACGTCGACATCGTCGAGAACATCCGGCCCGTCCTGTCCGACCGCGTACTCCGTGTCTTCTCGACCCAGAACACCGTCGGGATCTCGGCGAACCGCGAGCAGATCGCGGGCGCCATCCGCAAGGAGGTCGGAACCGCACTGCAGGGGATCTTCGGAATCGAGATCACCGACCTCCAGCTCAGCAGCATCACCTACAGCCCGAGCTTCCAGGCCTCGGTGGAGGCAGCCGTGCAGGCCAAGAACGACGCCATCCGGGCCGAGAATACGGTCGTCAAGGTCCGCTACGAGGGCGAGCAACAGAAGGTGCAGGCGGACGCTAACGCGTCGGTGCGGGTGGCGCAGGCCAACGGCGAGGCCCAGGCGCTCGTCGCCCAGGCCCGGTCGCAGCGCGAGGCTTCGATCCTCCGCGCGGAGGGCGACGCCCAGGCGGCGACCCTACTCGGCGACGCACAGGCCAGGGTGGTCCAGCAGGTCGGAGGTGCCGTCGCCAGCAACCCGAGCGTCGTCTCCTACGAGACCGCGCATCGCTGGAACGGCCAGATGCCTTCGACCGTCATGGGCGGAGGCACCAGCCCGCTGGCGCTCATGAACCTGCCCGCGCCTGTCAAGTAAGGGCAACTTGCGCCCCAGCGCAGTGGTGAACCATGCACGGCACATTCAAGAGCAGGCCGCCGAACCGTCCTCCTCCGGCGAGCGGTGGCGAAATCCGCATCATTCTCGGCATACTGCTGCGAGAGTTCTCCGTCGGTTGCATCCTGTATCTGCTGCTCGGACGAGACCCGGGCATCAACATCATCGTCTGCACGACGGTGCTCGGTGTGTTGCTGGCCGTCACCAGCAAGCATGGTC
>JAYVMK010000532.1:0-9257 GCA_043758995.1 Lichenibacterium sp.
CCGTCAGCCCCATGCTGGAGGGCGTGATATACTGGCCCCAGCTCGTGTAGAGCACGCCGCTCACCCCCGCGAGCGCGCTGCCGATGACAAACGTTGCGAGCTGATATTTGCGTACATCGTAGCCCAGCATGGTGGCGCGATGCGGATTTTCGCGGATCGCCACGATGACGTTGCCGAAAGACGAGTTCACCAGGATGCGCAGGCCGAGATAGACGACGACCAGCAAGCCCAGCACCACGTAGTAAAGGGGCACGTCGGGGCTGAGCACGAGGTCGTCGCCGGGCCAGGGGATCGTCAGCGGCGGCATGCCGCTCATTCCGTTGAACCCATTGAGCCGTGCGGCGCCGACATGCCATTCGGGACCGGCCGTCTGGGCCATGAACCGTTCGAAGACCAGCGTCACCGCAAGGGTGACGATACCGAGGAAAACGCCACCGATTCGGCCGAAGAACAGGAAGTAGCCGAGAAAGGCCGCAAAGAGCGCCGAGGCCGCTACTGCCAGCAAGCTGCCGAGCAGCGTCGCACCATGGTCAGCCCCAAGATCGATCGTCACGATGCCATAGACATAGCCCGACAGACCGAAGAAGGCGGTCTGGCCGAAGCTCAGCGCGCCGCCATAGCCCCAGATGAGGCAGAGTCCGAGCGCCATGAACACCCAGTCGAAGAAGTAGATCGTATTGCCGACCGTGTAGCCGTCCGTCACCAGCGGATAGGCGGCGGCCAGCGCCACGGCGAGCACCGCTACGCTCCAGAAGCCAGGGCCACGCCCCAGGGTCTGGGGACCTTCGAGGCGGGAGAAAAAGCGGCGCAAAGGGGATCTCCGGCTCAAGTCCGGTGGCAGGACGGTACTCATGCGCGCTCTCGGAGAATAAGCCCGGAGATGCCACGCGGCAGCACCCGGATGACCAGGATGACGGCGACGAGCAGGCCGATCTGCCCGGCGAGTTGGCCTTCCCAGGTCGTCATGGCGCTCTTGATGAAGCCCAGCACGACGCCGGCGGGTGCGGTTCCGAGGAAGACGTCGCCCCCTCCCACCACCACGGTCACGAAGGCTTCGGTGATGAACTGTCCGCCCATGGTGGGGACGAGCGTCATGGTGGGGGCGTAGAGCCCGCCGGTGGCACCGGCCAGCGCCGCCCCGATCCCGAAGGTCAGGCTGTAGATCAGCCGCGTATCGACCCCGAGCGACTCCGCCATATGGGGCACCTGGATCGTCGCGCGCGCCAGCACGCCGAAGCGGGTGAAGTTGAAGAGCGCGTAGAGCCCCGCCAGAATGGCGGCTGCCACGCCCATCAAGGCAAAGCGATAGACCGAGTAGGATAGGCTACCGATCTGCACCGATCCTAGCGGCGTCGAAATGTCGGCGAGAGAGGGGCCCAGCAGGATCAGGGTTCCCTGCGACACGATCAGGCTGACGCCCCAGGTCGCCACGATCGTGTCGAGCGGGCGCCCGTAGAGATGGCGGATGACGAGGCGCTCCAGCGCCATGCCGGCCACTCCGGCGGCCAGCGCCCCACACAGGATCGCCAGTGGCAGCGGCACCCCGAGTTTCGCCACCGTGACGGTCGTGTAGGCGCCGCCCATGATGAACTCGCCATGGGCGAGATTGATGACGCCCATCATCCCGAAGATGATCGCCAGCCCCGAGGCGCAGAGCACCAGGAAGGCTGCGGCATCGCCGAACTGGTAGAGGAAGCCGATCACGGCATCGAAGCCCGGCATGCGAAGTCCTAGTAGCTTGATGGGCCAGGGGACGTAGGGCGGCGGACACCAATTCAGGTCGCCGCCCGGCGTTTCAGTTCAACCCTTCGGCGGTGGGTTGCTGGGGGTGTACTGAGCGTTCGGGTTTTTCTTCGTCAGGTCACAGCCCGAGTCGCCCAGCCAATAGGGCTTCACGTCCGGCCAGACCTTCGGAAAGGTGATCGAGTGGTCGTCGTTGACCTTCGCAAGATAGATCGTGTGCGACATATGCTGGCTCTTCGGATCGAGGCACACCTTGCCCTCTGGCGCGTCGTAGCAGACGTCTCCCTTGGCGATGACGGCCCGGAGGTCGTCGCGCTTGGTCGAGCCGTTCGCGCGTTCCACCATCTCCTTGTAGAGATAGACCGCCAGGTAGGAGTTCTCGGCTTCCTGGTTGATGTAGGGCTCGTTCGGGAACTTGGCGTGCCAGCGGGCCACGAAGGCCTTGCTGGCGGGGTTGTCGACCTCCTCGATCCAGTTGGTGGTCACATACATGTTGGCGAGGCTCGGCGGCTTGAAGCGCTTGTGCTCGTAGGCTTGGCCGACATTGACTGAAGAGCCCATCGGAACATGCAGGTTCGCCGCGTTAGCCTGCTCGTAATACGAAGACTGCGCGGTACCGACCAGCAACGTCATCAAGATGTCGGGCTTGGCCTTCTGAATATTCTGGATCGTCGATGCGAACTGCGATACGCCGAGCGGGATGAACTCCTCGCCGACCATTTCACCGCCCTGCTGCTTGACGATATTGCGAACCCATTCGGCCGAAATCTGGCCAAAGTTATAGTCGGCGGCGATCGTGTAGACCTTCTTGCCGAACTTCTCCATCATCCAGGGAATGAGCGTCGAGAACTGCTGTTCCGGCACCGCTCCGGTGACGATCATATGGGCGTCGCAGACGCCGCCTTCATATTGATTGTTGTAGAAAGCAAGACCGTTCAGCTGATCGACGATCGGCCGGTAAGCCTCGCGCGATGCCGATGAGAAGCCGGCGAAGACAGCATCGACTTTGTCGCGCTGCAGCACGCGGCGCATAAATTCCTGATAGCGCGTATTATCGGATTGCGTGTCGTAGATCACGAGGTCGAGCTTGCGACCTGCGATGCCACCGGCGGCATTGATCTCGTCTGTGGCGAGTTGGATGCCGTGAACCTTACCGATCGTCGCCAGGGCGAAATCGCCCGACTGATCTTCAAGCACGCCGAGCTTGATCGGGTCCGCCGCCTGGGCGGCCATCGGCATCATCAACGCCAACATGGCGGCTGTCATCATCAACGTGCGACGCATTTCCGTGCTCCTTCGACTCGGTGATCAGGGACGGCCAGTGGGCCGGTATTGTGTCGCCGCCCTCCGCGAGGAGGGCTTCGCAGAACTCTTCGAGCTCGAGACGGCGGCGCATGCTCTCGCGCCGCAGCCGGGCATAGGCTTCGTCGTCGTCGAGACCCTGGGTCCGGACGAGCGCCACAACGGCCTTGATGACGAAGCGACGGCCATTCCGACGCCGGTCGGCTTCGGCGACGCGCGACTCGAGGGCTCCCATGCGGCGGAAATTGTTCACGCCGAGGAACAGCGCCGAATAGACGGCCGCCGCATGGACGGGCTTGCGCAGGAAGGCCGTGGCGCCGGCTTCGGCAAGGAGCTTCAGCCGGCTCGGGGCTTCGATACCGACGATCCCGATCGTGGGCACGAGCGGCAGAGCGCTTCCCGGTGCCAGCACGAGGTCGGGCGCGAGCGGCTGATCGCCGTCGATGAAGAGCATGTCCCGCTCCCGGTCGAGCCTGGCCACGTCGACATCCTCGATACGGGCCGGCGTCACGCCGAGCCGAACCAGCGTCCGATCCAGCGTGTCGGAGCCGAAATCCGGCCCAGCCCACAGAATACCGCGCATGCCGCGGAAGTTTTGGATGAGGCGCCGCTCGGTCATGACGCGATCCTCAGCCTGGGCTTGGTCACCAGCGCGCCGAAGCGCGAAGCGCTGTCGATGAGGTAGGGATCGGCGCGGACGGGCAGCGGCGCTTCGGCCAGGATATCGAACTCTCCTGCGGCATTGGAGCGGCCGATCCGGGGCGTGAGCCTGGCGTGCATCGTATCGGGGTCGATGCCGATCTCACCCTGCGGCGCGGTCAGCACCTGCCGGCCCACGGCCGCCTTGACGGCGCCGATCTCGTCGGTGCCGGCTGCGGCCAGCGCCTGAGCCAAAAGCTTGACCGCCACATAGGTCGCTTCGGCATCGGCCGAGACCGCAGGAACCTCGGGATGGCGCGCCCGGTAGGCCGCCCTGAAACGTGCATTCTCGGGCGACGCGACGGACGCGAAATAGACGCTGGAGGTGATGTGCCCGTCCATGGCCTCCGGCCCAATAACGGCGAGTTCAGGCTCAGAGAGCGTGCAACTCGCGATGGGCAGGACGGCGGGCTGATCGAGACCCTGCGCCAGGCAGGCGGCCCTGAGATCGCGCACGAAACGATACGACGAGATGCCGATCAGCGTGTTGAATACGAAGGCCGGGCGTTCCGACAGGATCGCCGCGATGACTTGTGCGAAATCGGTCGAACCGACGGCGGAGTAGCGTTCCGCCGTCACTATGCCGCCGGCCGACGTCATGGCATCGCGCATAACGCGGTTGTTCTCCCAGGCCCAGATGTAATTCGAGCCGATACAGAAGGCCGAGCGGCCGACGTGCCGAATGAGGTATTCGACCAACGGCAGAAGATGCTGGTTGGCGACCGGCCCGGTGTAGACGACGTTGGGTGAGCTCTCGAAACCTTCGTAGTGCGACGGATACCAGAGCAGAGCATCCGCCTTCTCGAAAAGCGGAATGATTTCCTTCCGACTCGACGACGTGTAGCATCCGACGACGTGGCGGATGCCGGAAGAGAGCATGTCCTCGCCGAGAGCGGCGTAGCGGGACAGGTCTCCGCCAGGGTTGCCGTGCCGGGGAATGAAGCGCACCGGCAGGTCGCCGGCGTTGACCTCGTCGACCGCGAGGAGCGCCCCCGCCAGCATGCCGGACGACACTGCCGCGTAGGGCCCATCGGTCGAGATCAGCAAGCCAAGGGGAAACGAAACATCGGCCACGTCGAACGGCTCCAACAGCGGAAAGGCCCGAAGATCGGACTACTCACGGCGCCATTGCCACGCAGGTGGACCATTCGGACGGTTCCCACCCCTAATGGCAGCACTGCCGGGCGGACCGATCGGAAGAACGGCGCCCTAGGCTGCTCCAAAGAGTGCCTTAAGGGCCGTCGACATCAGCAGGCTAGCGAGTGTCGTCGGCCTCCGCCAGCCCCTCTGATCAGTATTGTTGCGGATTTTATCGGCGACCTATGCGGAAATTTGCGGCGTTGTGACTAACCGCTGTGACTCGTCGCTTCATCTCGCGCCGGGTCTCCCAACTTCCGGATCCGACCGGCGACCAACTGGGTCCGTCGCCCAGCTTGCCCGCCGTGTCAGCGAACACATCAGACGACGCCGCTCACAACTGGACGCCACGGGTGAGGGCGCCGTCGACGACGAGGTTAGTGCCGGTCACGAAGCTCGCCGCAGGGCTGGCCAGGAAGACCGCCGCATTGGCCATCTCCTGCGGCGTGCCCATGCGGCCGGTGGGGTTGAGGGCCAGGGCCGTCTTGTAGAGGTCCGGGTTGCCGTCCTTGATCTGGTTCCAGACGCCGCCCTCGAAATAGGTGTTGCCGGGCGATACCGAATTGGCCCGGATGCCCTGACCGGCGAGCTGGAAGGCCAGACCCTGCGTGTAATGGATCAGCGCCGCCTTGAAGGCCCCGTAGGGTCCGGCCGCGAAGTCGATCTCGCGCCCCGACACGCTGGAGATGGTCACGATGCTGCCGGCCCGGCTGGCCGACAGGGCCGGCATTGCGGCTTCGACGAGGCGCACGCAGCCCATGAGGTCGATCTCGAACCCCCGCCGCCAGCTCTCTTCGTCGGCCGCAATGGAGAGTGCGCTGACATTGGCCACCACGATATCGATGCCGTCGAGCGCCGTCGCGGCCTCGCCGACCCAGGCCTTGAGTGCCGGGGCATCGGCGATATCGAGCGCCGAGCCGAAAGCCCGCACGCCGAACGCCGCCAAGGCGGCCTCGGCCGAGGCCACGCCGGCGGCATCGCGGGCGCAGAAGGCGACGTCGGCGCCCTCGCGGGCCAGGGTCTCCACGATGGCCCGCCCGATCCCCTTCGTGCCCCCGGTCACGATGGCTTTGAGCCCTTTCAATCCGAGATCCATGAGCGATTCTCCCCCTGCGCTTCGATGTGGCGGCCCAGGCCCCGAGCAAGTCTCTCGCCATCCCGGGGCGCTGAGCCCGGAACACGGCTTGCATTCCGACGGGCCAAGACCGTGTCGCGCTTCGGCGCCGGAGATCCACGCCGCCCATGCTCGACCGCCTCACGCCGCCCTCGCTGCACCCGCCCTTCGCCCGCTATGCCCATGGCGTGGCGGTGCCGGCGGGCGCCCGGATGGTCTTCTGTTCCGGCCAGCTCGGCATCGCATCGGACGGGACGGTGCCGCCCGACGTCGAGGGACAGGCGGCGATCTGCTTCGCCAGTATTGGGGCGATCCTCGGCGAGGCCGGCATGACGATGGCCGACATCGTGCGGATCAACGCTTACGTGACCGATCGGCGCGACATGGCGGGCTACATGGCGGTGCGCGACCGCGTCGTGGCCTCGCCGCCGCCCGCCTCCACGCTGATGATCGTCGGCGGCTTCACCAGGCCGGAGTTCCTGGTCGAGATCGAAGCCGTCGCGGCCAAGGTCGATTGAGGAGCACCGGCATGGCGTTCAAGACCAAGTTCTGGGCCGAGATGAGCTGGACGGACTTCCGTGACGGCGACATGGCCCGTGCCATCGCGGTCCTGCCGGTGGCGGCCACCGAGCAGCACGGGCCGCACCTGCCGGTCGGCGTCGACACCTTCATCATGGAGGGCTACCTGCGCGCCGCCGTGGCGCGACTGCCCGACGACCTTCCGGCGCTGGTCCTACCCGTCCAGGCGATCGGCAAGTCCAACGAGCATCTCGAGTTTCCGGGCACCATCACCTTCTCGGCCGAGACGGTGATCCGCGCCTGGCGCGAGATCGGCGAGAGCGTCTTTCGGGCGGGGGTGCGGAAACTCGTCATCGTCAATTCGCATGGCGGCAACATCCCGCCGCTCGACATCGTGGCGCGCGAGCTCCGGGTCAGGCTCGGCATGCTGGTGGTGGTCGTGAGCTGGAGCCGCTTCGGCTATCCCGAAGGCCTCTATGGCGCGGGCGAGAAGGTCCATGGCATTCATGCCGGGGAGGCCGAGACCTCGCTCATGATGGCCTTCCGCCCGGAGCTGGTGCGCCACGAGGCGATGCGCAATTTCGTGCCGAACTCGATCGCCATTGCGGAGGAATTCGAGTGGCTGCGCGTCACCCAGCCGATCGGGTTCGGCTGGATGGCGCAGGACGTCTCGGCCGAGGGCGCCATGGGCGACGCCGCCAGCGCCACCGCCGCCAAGGGCGAGGCCACGGCAGAGAGCGGTTCCGCGGCGTTCCTGGCCCTGCTGCGCGATGTCGAGCGCTTCGACGTGGCGCGCCTGGCGAAGGGTCCACTGGCATCACGGGAGTGACGCCAGCCCGGTCTGCCGCGCGTTTCGGCAGAAGACCGACATTCGGGCAGTGCCGGGGCGGCTTCGCACAATATTCCCGCATGCAATCCCGAAGCACGCCATTGCGGGCCTGAACCAATATCCATAGGTTCAGATCATGGATATGGCCCTGCCCGATGTGGACCGGATCTCGACAGCCGCCGCTCGGCTGCGGCTCCTCCTGTCCGACGTGGGCTCCTCGCCCGACTTGCCGCTGCCGCCGGAGCGCGATCTTTCGGCGCGGTTCGGGGTCAGCCGGCGCACCATCCGCCAGGCGCTTGCGGCTCTCGAGGCCGAGGGACGGGTCTGGCGTCGTCAGGGCAAGGGCACCTTTCCGGGGCCGGCGCCCGCCGTCGTGGTCCCCACCGTGCCCCGCATGGCGGCGCGCACCACCTTCGTGGAGGTCATGGAGGTGAGGGTCTCGATCGAGCCCACCCTGGCAAAGCTGGCCGCCGAACGCGCCAGCGCCGAACAGATCGCCCTGATTTCGCGTCTCGCGGCATCGACCGCCACCCAGACCGCGGCGACTCCGGCCGCCCGAATCGAGGATTGGGACGGAGCTCTGCATCGCGCCATCGCGGAGGCGGCGGGCAACCGGCTCTTCCTCGATCTCTTCGTCATGGTGGACCGCATCCGCCACGATCCGGCCTGGCAGGGTGCGCGCGCCAGCGTGCGGACCGCGGACCGGCTGGAACGCAGCTCGGCCGAACACCTCGCCATCGCGGACGCCATCGCGCGCCGCGACGGAGAAGCGGCCGCACGTGTCATGGGCCGCCACATCGGGACGCTGCGCGACGCGCTGAGGGAGGCCACCGACCATGGCTGATGCGACCGCTCCCGTCCTCGCCGTCGAGGGCCTGTCCGTCCGCTTCGCCGGCGCGCCGACGGCGGTGGTCGACGACATCGCCTTCTCGGTCGGGCGCGGACGGACGCTGGCGATCGTCGGCGAGTCGGGCTGCGGCAAGAGCGTCACCTCGCTGGCCCTGATGGGGCTGCTGCCGCTGGCGGCCCGTGTCTCCGGCCGGGCGATGTTCGGGGACGTCGATCTCCTGGCCATGCCGGCCCGGGCCCGCGCCGACCTGCGTGGCAACCGCGTCGCCATGATCTTTCAGGAGCCCATGACGTCGCTGAACCCCGCCTTCACCATCGGCGACCAGATCGGCGAGGCCGTGGTCCGTCACCGCGGCGCGACCGCGACGGCCGCACGGGCGCGGGCCTTGGCGATGCTCGATCTCGTGCGCATCCCGGCTGCAGCCGAGCGGCTCCGAGCCTATCCCCATGAATTGTCGGGCGGCATGCGCCAGCGGGCCATGATCGCCATGGCGCTCGCCAACGACCCCGAGTTGCTCATCGCCGACGAGCCCACGACGGCGCTCGACGTCACGATCCAGGCGCAGATCCTGTCGCTCATCGCCGGCCTGCAGCGGGACACCGGCACCGCGATGATCCTCATCACCCACGATCTCGGCGTCGTGGCCGAGGTGGCGGACGACGTCGCCGTCATGTATGCGGGCCGCGCCGTCGAGACCGGCCCGGTCGAAGACCTCTTCGACGATCCGCAGCACCCCTACACGGTCGGCCTCATGGGCTCGATGCCGGCGCTCGGCCGTCGCACGGGCCGGCTCGCCACGATCCGCGGTTCCGTGCCGCTGCCGGCCGACATGCCGCCGGGCTGCCGCTTCGCCACGCGTTGCCCCTTCGCCGATGCACGGTGCTCGGCCGAGCGCCCACCGCAGCGCCGCTTCGGAGACCGCCACGCCGCCGCCTGCTGGTACGCTCCGCTCGAGCTCACACTGGGAGCCGCCGCATGAGCGTCGCCCGGCACGACATCATCCTCGAAGCCGTGGCCCTGGAGAAGCACTTCGCGGCACGCCGACGGAGCCTCTTCACCCCGCC
>JAYVMK010000533.1:0-3354 GCA_043758995.1 Lichenibacterium sp.
GGCACGAACTGGTGGATGACGCCGCTCGGCAGGCGCCCTGCGAGGACGCGGGCGGAATTCAACGTGCCCGTGGTGAGAAGGACACCGACGCCGCGCGCCAGGAAGGCGTCGACGAGCGGCAGGAGCGACACGCCCTCTCCGACGCTGGCGCCGTGCAGCCACACCAGCGTGCCCGCCGGCCGCGGGCGACCGGCGTGCCCGAGCCTCTCGCCGAGCCGGCCCGCATCCTCCTTGCCGCGGCTGAGCCGCCAGCCGAGGAAGGGCCGGCCGACAGGCTCCATGATCGTCGTTGCGGCGCGGTAGGCGACGAAGAGCGGAGACGCGCTCACGAGGCCACGGAATCGACAGCGGCAGAAGGCGCGCGGCGGGCCCCGGGATCTTCGGCACCGACCAATGCATAGGCGCGGGCATGGACCGCATCGAGCCCTGTCTCGACGGCGAGCCGGGCGGCTTCGAGCGCCGCCTCGTCGGCCTCGCGCGGCACCCGGATGGCGTCGCCGAGCACCATGGCGCCGTGGCCGAAAGGCTTGCCCATGCTGGCCCGATCCCAGGAGCGAAAATCGTAGCGGCGGCTCGTCACCACCGCGATGGGGAAGATGGGGCGGCCCGTCATCCGCGCCAGTGTGACGATGCCGAGACCGGCCCGGCGCGACACTTTGGGGACGTCCGCCGTCATGCAGATGGTCCGGCCCTGCTGCAGGCTCTTCGCCATGGCGCGCAAGGCCGCGGCGCCACCGCGCAGGCGGATCTTCTCGGCGCCGGTGCCGCCGGAGCCGCGGATCGGCTCGACCCCCATCCGCCGCAGGATAGCGGCATTGATCTCGCCATCCTCGTGACGCGAGATCAGCGCGGCGACGCGGGCCTCCTGCGGCCAGGCGTAGTGAACCATGAAATGCTGGCCGTGCCACATGGCCACGATAGCGGGAAGCTCAGGCGCGACCGCTTCGACGAAACCCGGCGGTTCCTGGACGAAGCGGTTCGTGCGGTGCACGAGCCTCAGATAGGCACTGGCCAGGGCCCCCGCGGTCTCGATGACTGGGCGGGCACGACCGGCGGTCTTGAGGAGGCGCGGCGTTCTCAGAGCTTGGCGCCTCCGACGGCCGCGCCGAGCGACGACGGATCGAGGAAACGGTGCATGTGGACCACGAAGTAGCGCATGTTGGCGTTGTCGACGCTGGCCTGCGCCTTGGCGCGCCACGCCACGACCGCGGAGGCATAGTTCGGAAAGATGCCCACGATGTCGATCTTGGAGGGATCGCGAAACTCCATACCGCCGAGTTCGACGAGTTCACCGCCGAAGACGAGATGAAGAAGCTGTTTGTTCTGGTCCATGAAGGCCTCCGTGGCGCCTGGTCTGTGTGGACGAAAGGGTCAGCCGCCGCCGCCGAGCGTGCGCCGCCCGGCCGCCAACAGACCCGCGTGAAGGTTGGGCCCGGCCGCGTAGAGCGTGCGATGCCGCGGGACGCGTTGATTGTACATGACGGGCCTGCCATCGGCGGCCGTGAGCTGGGCGCCAGCCTCGTGCAGCACGATATCGACGCCCGCCAAGTCCCAATCATGCGCGTCGGGCGACGCGACCGCCGCGTCGAGCCCGCCTCCGGCCACGGCGGCGAAGCGGCAGGCGAGCGAGGGGATGCGGGGTACGAGGTTGACCGGCACGGCGCGGGCCAGCGGCTTGATGAAGCCGGCCGGCGCCGACAGGGTCGCGCCGGCGATCTCGCTGCGGAGCGAAGCCGCCGTCGGACGGCCGTTGAGCCGCGCCCCGGAGCCAAGCGCCGCCTCGTAGGTGGCCTCGAGTGCCGGCGCGTGAACGACGCCGGCCACAGGTCGCCCATAACTCACCAGCGCGACCGACACGGCCCAATGCGGGTCGCCGGCCGCGAAGGATCGCGTGCCGTCGATCGGGTCGACCACGAGAACGTGGTCGTGCAGCAGCCGGTCGAGGTCGTCGACCGTCTCCTCCGACAGCCAGGCGGCGTCGGGCATCGCCGGGCGAAGCCGATCGTGCAGAAAACGGTCCACGGCGAGATCGGCTTCGGTGACGGGTGAGCCGCCGGCCTTGAACTCGACGCGCGCCGCCGTCTGCGCGCCGTGGCGGAAGAACCCGAGAGCCATGTCCCCGGCGATCAGCGCGGCGTCACGGAGAAGGTCGAGGACGGCCCGTGGGTTCGAGGGGGAGATGGAGGCCACGGCGCCGATCGCGTTCGCGTCTGAGGGATGGGCCGCACGGCCTCGTTCGACGCATAGCGCGCAAGACCGGGCCGGTGCAAGCGCCGGGCGCAGACCCGGGATCCGCGCAATTTCCGCGGTTCCGTCTACGGTTTCGATACCATGCAAAGCGAAGTACAGGTATCGCGCCCGTTTCACTGAAGCTTAAGCACGCCCGTTAGGGCTTTCGAGCCCGGCGTCGCCTTAAAACGACTGTATCGGCGGTCTTAGACCTGCATTTAAGCGAAGACAACAAAAGCAACGATCCGGTAACGCTGTGGCGGAACTGCGGATCGAGGCGACGGAGCCGTGCACACGGCCAAAACGCAAGGCGTCCCACCATGAGCAACGCAGCAGCCGGAAACAGCGCTCGCATCGCCAACGGCGCCGAGAGCTTCCAGGCCGGCGACAGCCGGTCCGACGATCGCCGCCGCAGCGTGCTGCTGTCGCGCGACAGAATCACCATCGACCGGAGCTACCACGGCATCGCGATGCGGCTTTGCGTGCCGGTCTCGGCCTATCGCGGCGTCTGCGTCGGCGTTCGGGCCGGCGAGAACGGCGGCTTCGTCTACGAATTACGCCTCGCGCACCGCGATCCCGACCTGTCGGTGCTTCTGGCCGAGACACAGGACGAGAGCCTGATCTGGGCCGAGTGGCGCGCCTCGGCGCGGTTCTTCGGGTTGCCGGCCCTGATCGAGCGTAACGACGGACCGGAGATCTGGGGGGCCAGCCTCTCGGCCGGCGAGTGCCACGACCGGCGCGTCAAACATCGGCACCGGCCCGGCATCGTGGCCCGCCGCGCCGCGCGACCAGAGTCCATGGCGACCGTCTATCGCGAGGACGAGATCATCGCGCGGGATTGACGAAGACCGCGACCGCTTGGCGCCGTCAGAAGAGACTGCCCTGCCCGGCGGCCTTGCGCGGCGCGGGTCGGGGCGGCACAGGCTTGGTCCTCGCGGGTCCTGACGCCGCGCCATCGATCGACGGGCGGACAGGTGCTGCGAGCTCTCCGCCCTCGGGCCCAACGGCCTCGACGGCGATGGAACCATCGACGAATTCAAGCCCGAGCCGCGTTCCCGGCGCGATGCCTTCGGCGGACCGGAGCGGGTGGCCGCCCGCATCGCGCACCAGGGCATAGCCGCGACC
>JAYVMK010000534.1:0-14373 GCA_043758995.1 Lichenibacterium sp.
AAGAGGGGTGGGCGAGACGTTCAAAGTGTGCCGCACCGAAGACACCTCAACCGCCCGGTCATCGAACTCACCGACCTCTGGACGTCGGTGCGACCAGAACGCACCGAGGTAGACCGCGCGTTCCTCCCTGGCGCTCTCAGGATTTTAGAGACACCAGCGTCGACTGCCCACGTTCGGGCTGCCTACATCCTTTGCCTCCTGGTCAGTGCCGGAGTTATCTGGGCGTGTATCGGCCATCTCGACGTTTACGCCGATGCGACGGGAATTGTACAACCTTCGGGAAACACAAAGGTGGTTCAGCCGATCACCTCAGGTCGAATCATTGCATTCGCCGCCACGGATGGGAGGAAGGTGAAGGCTGGAGACGTTCTGGTCCAGCTTGATCCGACGTCGGCCATAGCGGAGCGAAATGTCCTACGTAACCAACTTATTGACACTCGCGCCGAGGTTATCCGCCTAGAGGCCGAAATTCGGGCTGCGACGACGGCCGTCGTGGATACCAATCCAAAAGTTGTCTGGCCCCCGGATCTTCCAGCCTCTGTCACGGATCGTGAACAAGACGTTTTACGGACCGATCTCTCGAGCTTCTCAGCATCGATTTCCAGTCTTCAAGCGCAGAAAAAAGTCTCAGAGTCGGACCGAAATAAGTATGCTGACAACATCGCTCCGCAAAGCAAAGTCATATCTCTCATGAACGAGCATCTTGGAATGGACCACACGATGCAGGTAGAGGGATGGAACAGCAGGTTGAACGTCCTTACGGAGGAGCAGCAACTTC
This sequence comes from Lichenibacterium sp., assembly GCA_043758995.1. Classification (GTDB taxonomy): domain Bacteria; phylum Pseudomonadota; class Alphaproteobacteria; order Rhizobiales; family Beijerinckiaceae; genus Lichenihabitans. The sequence goes on from JAYVMK010000534.1 coordinate 779, forward strand.
AGACAGCGCAGCTGCAGTTAATAAACCTGCAGGGAAGCCTTGCTCAGGCAAATGCACAGATCCAGGTGTTGGCTAGCCAAATTGCATCGACCAAGCAAGATTTCATTACTAAGGCTACAGGCTATCTCGTAAAGTCCGAAGAGAACGTTGACGAACTGGAGCAAAAGCTAATCGAGGCAGAGGAGACTGTTTCTAATACACGGCTGTCGGCTCCGGTCGACGGAACGATCGAGGGGAGTGGAATTACAACTGTCGGGCAGACAGTGTTAACGGGTCAGCAGCTCATGCAGATCGTGCCAGATGCCACACCGCTCGAAATTACGGCCTATGTTCTCAACACCGATATAGGGTTCATCAACGTGGGACAGGCTGCAACAATCAAGGTTGATTCATTCGATTTCACTCGATACGGGACTATATCTGGCCATATTACCAAGATTGCAGCAGATGCTATGCCTGGCAAAGAGGCCCTGAGTCAACAGAAGGATGCTTCAGCCGCAATAAGTGCCACCGGATCCACATCGGTTACCAGCGCAGCCCAGCAGACGTCCGATCTCGTTTTTCCGGTGACGATCAAACCGGATCGTCCGGGTCTCTTATCAGGCGGACAATTACTACCATTAACTTCAGGTATGACGGTAACGGTGGAGATACGAACAGAAAGTCGTCGGGCGATCAATTACATCTTAGCACCACTGCAGTCTATGTTCTTATAATCAATGTTGTACCCGCTGAATCGCTTTGAGTGACTTAGAATTTAGAGGTCGATTCGAGCCAGCCCTCGCGCCCTTGGGTTGAACATCCCAAAGCACCTCTGTCGGTTTTTTCCTAAGTTTTGCATGCATTAAGACAGGCTGCAAACTCAACATGGCATTCGCCGGGCCGCTATGACGGATCAGGGTGGAGAGCGGATGGGCTGCTCTGGAGCATGATGATCGATGAAGCGGACCTTCGACGTTCAAAACTCCACACCCGTCCCACGTGCATCGAGGCGAAGCACCGGGTAGCTGCACTTTCTGGCCGATGGTCGCTTCCAGCATGCCGCCTGAGATCGAAGGTAGGCGGCGACCATGAAAATCTTGTTCGTGCCCCCGGAATAAACGTGCTCGGGCAATCGTCCATCCCGGCGTACCAACCTTACGCCCCGAGCATCCGCCATGAGAAAGTCCGTCCTCCTTGCCGTGCCGCTCGGACCGGCTGCGCTGTCAGGCCCCGCCCTGGCCGGCCCGGCCACAAAGAGGGCACAGGCCCACTTCGCCGCGATCGCCAAAGGCGATGTCGCCGCCGTCACGGCCATGACGGCCCCGAACGCTACCCTCCACTGGGTCGGCGGCCCGCTCGACGGAACCTACGCGGGCGCCGACGCCCAGAAGCCGGTCTGGACCAAGTTCGCGACCGCGCAGGGCGAGCAGAAGACCACGGTGTCGAACCTGAACGAGGCCGCGGATCCCAAGGGCGCCACGGTCACGGCCAACGTCGTGTTCGCCGGCAAGAACGCCGTGAAGGTACGCTACGTGCTGCTCTACACCGACGGCAAGCTCGTCGACGAGGTTTGGCAGGTCGATGGCGGCGTGCTCAGTGTCTCCCGCTCGGAGCGCGGCCTAACGTTCGCGGTCTCGGCGAAGGCCGATTGGGCGAGCCTGCTGCGCGTCGCGCAGACGGTGTCACGACAGCTCGAAGCCGAGCCGGAGGAGGTTCGGCCGCGCCTGTAACAGATCGGCCATCGAAGACGCGTAGGGAGCGCCGACGAGGGTCGGCCGAAGCACCTAGCCGGACCACGGAGATCGGCCCACCGCGAATGCGCGGAGAACGACGATCCTTCAGCCCTTATCGCCGCACACCGGGCGGTCGCACGCCCGCCCGCGTGGCCGCGACGGCCGCGCGAAGGCTCTTCGGTCCCGGGTAGCCCGCGATGGCGGTGCTGCCCAGCACAAAGGACGGCGTCGTCTCGAAGCCGAGTTCCGTGGCGCTCTCGGCCTGCTGCGACAGGGCGTCCGCGACCTGGGGAAGTTCAGCGTTCTTCGCCAACACCTCACGGTTGAGGCCGAGGTTCGCCGCGACCGCGATGGCCGCGAGGCCGTCCATCACGCCGCGGTGTTCCAGCGCGGCCTTGTGGAATGCGTAGGCCTGCTCTGGCCCGCCGACGCGCAGCACGGCCTGCTGCACCTGCGCGGCGGCCCGCGAGCCGCGGCTGAGGATGGGGTTGTTGACGAGCACGAGGCGCAGGCCGCGGTCCTCGTCCAGTAGCGCGTCGATGCTGCCCACAGCCGCACGACAGAACGGGCAGTTGTAGTCGAAGAATTCGGTGAGTACGACGTCGGGCTGGCTGGCGCCCGCCGTTACCAAACCCGGCAACCCGTCGATCGGGACGTCGGAGGGGACCCGGAAGTTGGCGACAGGCTTACCATCGTCGGCGCGCAGCGGGAACAGCCCGTCGTCTGCTAGGGCCCGCCCGTTCGCGAAACCCGAGAAAGCGCCCACAGCCGCGAGACGGAGGAGGCGACGGCGGTCGATCGGCATGGATCTACTCCTGGTATTCCCGACGGTTCAGCTTGGGGCGGCGGCTACGGCGCCACCGTGCCCGACGGCGGCGCGTGCTCGCCGAGCACGGCGCCGTCCTCGACCGTGCCATATAGATCGAGAGGGTCGTCGTGGTCGGCCGCGCGAGTCGCTGCGACCGAGCCCTTGTAGCGCGGATCCTGTGGGCGCTCCTGGCCGTCGACGTAGGCGGCCACGTCCCAGGCGTCGCGATCGGACAGCGTGTTCCCCTCCGAGAACGGCATGTTGGCCTTGATGAATCCCGCCGCATTGCCGATCGAGCTCATTCCGGCGCCCTAGTTGTAGGAGCGCGGCCCCCACAGGGCCGGGAACGCCACCGCGCCGTCGGAGGCCCGCTGGCCAGCGCCGTCGGCCCCGTGGCAGAGGGCGCATTTGGCGGCGTAGACCTCGCCGCCGTGGGCGCGGTCGAGCGCTGCGGGCTTCGGCAGCTTCGGGTAGCCGCGGCCGGCTGGCTCGACGCCGGTGGGCAGGCCCTTGGCGAGGAAGGCCGCGTAGCTTTCGAGGGCCACGAGCACCTTGTCGCCGAGCGGCGGCGCCTTCCCGTTCATGCTGTAGCGAAAGCAGCCCTGCAACCGCTCCGCGAAGGTGTTCACGTGGCCGTTCTTGGCGCGGTAGGTGGGGAACATGACGTAGGCGCCCCAGGCCGGCGCCGACCCTGCCAGCCGGCCGCGATCGAGGTGGCAGTTGGAACAGGACAGGTCGTTGCCCACGAAGGCGCCCGCATGCGCCTTGGTGTCCTTGAAGATGGCCTCGCCCAGGCGCACGTCGTCGCCGAACGGACCCGGCGGCGGCTCGACCGAGAGCCGGTCTATGACCGGCGAGGGCTTCGCCGCCACGTCGACCGGCTTTGGGGCAGCTGTGGCGGCCGGCGGAGCCTTCGCGGAAGCCGTGGCGGAGGTGGCACCGCGTGGCGTCACCCCGGCCGACGGCGAGTCGTCGGCGCGGGGCAGCGTGTAGCCGATGAACATAGCGGCCCCGGCGAAGAGCACCCCGGCGGCCCAGCGCCGGAAGGTGAGCGGGTCGAGGTGGAACAGGTCGTCGTCGCTCACGGCGTCCCTCCCGCGTTCGCCGTGGCGCGGACCGGCAGGCCAGCGTAGTAGGCCGACACCGCCAGAACCTCGTCCGGCGACAGCTTGGCGACGACGTTCTTCATCAGCGCCAGCGGGTCGTCGGACCGCTTGCCCTCGCGCCAGGCATCGAGCTGGCCCGCCAGGTAATCGACCGGCTGCCCGGCCAGGGCCGGGAAGGCCGAGCCCACGCCGCCGCCGTCACGCCCGTGGCAGGACGCGCAGGCCGGCAGGCCCTTCGCCCAGTCGCCCCCGAGCGCGAGCCGCTCGCCCCGCGCGGCGTCATCCGGCGTCGCCGGTGGGGGAGACAGCGCCGGCGCGACGGCCGGCAGCGCGGCGTAATAGGCCGTCACGGCGGTGCGCTCGTCCGGCGTGAGCGCGGTGGCGATGGGCGACATTATGTCGTTCTTGCGTGTGTCGCCCGCGAAGGCGCCGAGTTCGTGTACCGGGTATGCCGCGTTCATCCCGGCGAGGCGCGGGAAGCCGAAGTCGCGGTTGCCGACGCCGTCCGCCCCGTGGCACTGCGAACAGGCGAGCGCCCCCGTGGGCGAACCGTTCTCCACGATCGCGCGCCCGTCGGCCGCCCCTCCTCCTCCGCCAGATGTCCCGCGCCGATCCCATCGCCCCCTCCCAATGTTATCCGGCGCTTCAGCCGCCGGTCTTAGCCCGCGCCCTGGCCTTGGCGACGGCGTCCTTGAAGCCATCGTAGTCGAGCGCCTGCGCGACCTTGAAGGGCCCAATCAGAAACACGGGCGTGCCTTCGAGCCCGAGCGCGTCGGCCTCCGCCAGATTGCGTTTGAGCAGGGCGTCGATGTCGGCCGCGTGCGCCTTGGCATCCGACTCGAGCCGGTCCATGTCGACGCCCGACGCCGCGATGGCCGCCCGCATCTGCTCCTCCGGGATGCGCCGGCCCGGGATCGCCATCAGGGCGGCGTGCACGGCGTCGTACTTGCCCTGGTACTTGGCGGCGAGCGCCATCCTGGCGCCGTAGGTCGACGCCGGCGTCAGGATGGGCCAGTCCTTGTAGACGAGGCGCACGCCGTGGTCCGTCGCGACCAGCTTGGCGAGGTCCGGCGTCGCATGTTTGCAGAAGGGACAATTGTAGTCGAGGAAGGCCACGACCGTTACGTCGCCCTTGGGATTGCCGGCCACGGGCGCGTCCGGGTCGTGCAGGACCTCGTTCACGTCGATGCCGTCGCTCCAGGCCGGCGTGGCCCGGAGCAGCGGCGCCGCCGCGAGGGCCAGGGCGCAGGCCGCCATCGCCCAGTTGAAGCTGCGTCGGTTCATCGGATCGATCTCCTCAGGTGATGTTCAGGTGGACGGCAGGCCGGCGCGGTCAAGCGCGCGGTCGAAGGCGGCGCGGGTCGGCTCGCCGACGAGGCGGGTGCCCGGGATCTCGGCGCCCCGCGACAGGAACAGAACGGTGGGCGGCCCGACCACGTCGAAGCGGCCCATCAGGGCGCGGGCACCGGCGTCGGACGCCGTCACGTCGGCGCGGATCACGAGCGCGCCCGCGGCGAGGCGCGCCCTCACGGCGGGGTCGGCCAGCACGTCGCGCTCGAAGGCCCGGCAGGCAGTGCACCACGCGGCCGAGAAGTCGACCATCACGGGTCTTCCCTCGGCCCCGGCCAGGCTGGCGTCGAGCGCCTCGGGCGAGCGCACGATCGCGGCCTCGGCAACGGGCGTGACCCCCGCGACGGCCTCGCTGCGTGCCAGGAATCCGAGCGGCCGCAGGGGTTCCGAAGCGCCGCCCGCCGCCCCCACCAGCAGCGCGAGGCCGTAGGCGGTCGCGATCAAGCCCGCCGCCTTGCGCAGTCGGAGGGCGGTGGCGGCGCCGGGCGCGAGTGCGTCGAGGCCGCCCACGACGACGCCGGACCCGACCGCGAGAACGCCCCAGAGCGCGAGGCTCGCAGGATCCGGCAGCGCGCGCCCGGCGACGCCGATCGCCAGCGCCAGGAACACCACGCCGAACGCCTGTCGCACCGCCAGTAGCCAGGGGCCCGAGCGCGGTAGCAGCTTCGAGCCGAAGGTGCCAGCGACGACGAGCGGCAGGCCCATGCCGAGGCCGAGCGCGAACAGCGCGGAGGCGCCGCGCAGGGCGTCGCCGGTGCGCGCGACGTAGAGCAGCGCCGCGGCGAGCGGCGGCGTGACGCAGGGCCCGACCACCAGGGCGGACACGAAGCCGAGCGCGGCCGCGCCGGCGAGGGTGCCTCGCGGCGCGGGCGAGACGCCGGACAGGCGGGTCGCCAGCGCGCTCGGGACCTGCAGCTCGAAGAGGCCGAACATGGTCAGTGCTAGGACGGCGTAGAGCGCCGCAGTGACGATCAGCACGGCCGGCCGCTGCAGCGCCGCCTGCAGGCTCTCGCCCGACCACGCCGCCGCCACCCCGACGAGCGCATAGGCGGAGGCGGAGGCCAGCACGTAGCAGCACGAGAGCAGGAAGCCCCGCGCCGCCGTGAGCCGCCCGCCGCCCGCCAGCACGCCGGCGAGGATCGGTACCATGGGGAACACGCAGGGCGTGAGGCTGAGCAGCAGTCCGAGGCCGAGGAAGGTCGCGAGGGTCGGCAGCAGGGCGCCCGACAGCGACGGCCCGGAGAACGATGCGGGGGTGGGCGACGTGGGGGCGGGGGCGGCCTCGACGGGGGCCGGCGCCGCGACCGGAGCGGAGGAGACCGGCGCGGACGAGACCGGCGCGTCGGCCAGGACGGGGGGAGCCGCGGCCGCGACCGCGAGCGTGACGGGGTCGACGCGGCTTGCCACCGGCGGGTAGCACAGCCCGCGGTCCGAACAGCCCTGGTACGACACGATCAGGTCGCCGGACGGCGGCAGATCATGCGCCGCCACGGTCGCGTGAGCCGCGCCGCGGTAGACTTCGGTCAGGCCGAAGGTGGGATCGTCCTCGGAAAGGCCCGGCGGGTCGGCGACCGGCACGGGCCGCCCGTCCGCGGTCGCTGCGGCGATGCGGTCGCGATAGAGGTGAGCGTCGGGCGCGATGGTCCAGTCGAGCGCGAGGCCGCCGTTCGCCGCCCTCGTCGCCGACAGGTGGAAGACCTGCTCGGCCGTCGGGGGACGGGAGGCCGCGTGGGCCGCGGTGGCCCCGAGGGCGAGGAGGCAGGCGAAGAAGGTGCGGCGGAGCGCCATGGTGGGTCCCGGACAGCGACGATGGGACAACCTTGAGACCCGAGCTTAAGCCAGCCTTAAGCTCGGGGGGCCTACCGGGCAGCGGAGGAGATGATGCGCGTTTTGCTCGTGGAAGACGATGACCTCCTGGCCGACGGCATCGCAGCCGGGCTGGCGCTCGCCGGGGCGACGGTCGACGCCGTCCGCGGCATCGCCGACGGCCGACACGCGCTCGGCTGCGGTACCTACGACGCGGTGGCGCTCGACCTCATGCTGCTCGACGGCTCCGGCCTCGACCTCCTGCGGGACATGCGCGCGGCGGGCGACCGCACCCCCGTGTTGCTGCTGACCGCCCTCGACGAGGTGACAGACCGGGTGCGCGGCCTCGACGCGGGCGCGGACGATTACCTGGGCAAACCCTTCGACCTCGACGAGCTTGCGGCGCGCCTGCGGGCGCTGGCGCGCCGCAAGGAGGGACGGGCCGCGGCTAAGATCGCGTGGCGCGACCTCGTACTCGACCCGGCCACGCTCGGCGCCACGGTGTCGGGGCGGCCCGTGGCGCTGTCGCGCCGCGAGTTCATCGTGCTCCAGGCGCTGGTCGAGCGGCCAGGCGTCATCCATTCGCGCGCCGAGCTGGAGGAGCGGCTCTACGGCTGGCAGGAGGGCGTCGAAAGCAACGCCGTCGAGGTCTACGTCCACAACTTGCGGAACAAGGTCGGCCGCGACGCGATCGAGACGGTGCGCGGCCTCGGCTATCGGGCGAGGGTCGCGCCGTGAGGTCCCTGCGCCTGCGCCTCTTCGCGATCCTGGCGCTGGCGACGGGCGCCTTGTGGGTGAGCGCCGTCGTGTGGATCGACCTAGGCACGCGCCGCGAGCTGGAGCACGTGCTCGATACGCGGCTGCAGGAAGCCGCGCGCATGGTCGACTCGCTCGTCGCGCCGGTCGACGGCGCGCGCGCCGCGGTGGCGGCGGCCGACCCGCTGCTCGGGGGCGCGTCGGCGCGCGAGGGCTACACGCACCAGCTGTCATGCCAGATCTGGTCGCTCGACGGCCGCTTGATGGCGAGCTCCGACAGCGCGCCCGCGGAGGCGCTCGGCCGCGAAGGTGGCTTCTCGGAGCGGACCGTCGACGGCGAGCGCTGGCGCGTCTTCACCGTGGAAGACGCTGCAAAGGGCGTGCGCGTCGTGGTGGGCGACCGGCTCGGGCTGCGCGAGCGGCTGGTGCGCGACCTGATCAAGGGCCTGCTCGCGCCCGCGGCGCTGATCGTGCCGCTGCTGGCGGCGCTGATCTGGGCGAGCCTCGGCAGCGGCCTGCGGCCGCTGCGCGCCATGGCGCGGGAGGTCGAGGAGCGCGGGGAGGGCGACATGCGCCCGATCGACCCCGGCCACGCGCCGCGCGAGATTCGCCCGCTCGCCGCCGCGCTCAACGCGCTGCTGCGCCGGCTGGAGGCAGCGCGGGAACACGAGCGTGCCGTCACCGCCATGGCGGCGCACGAGCTGCGCACCCCGCTGGCAGGGCTGAAGATCCAGGCGCAGGTGGCCCTGGGGACGTCGGACGCGGCCGCGCGCGAGCGTGCTCTGCGCCAGATCCTGGCCGGGGTCGACCGCGCGACGCGGCTGATCCGACAGCTCCTCGCCGCCTCGCGCCTCGACGCCATGGTGGACGGCGGACGGCGCGACCTCGTCGGCCTCGGCGACGTGCTGGGCGACGTGGTCGACCCCGCCGCCGACGCCGCCCGGGGCGTGGAGACGCGCGTCGACCCGGGGCTCCGCACCCTGTCGTGCCACGCCGACCGCGACAGCCTTACCCTCGCGCTGCGCAACCTGCACGAGAACGCGGTGCAGCACATGCCGGCGGGCGGCGCCGTGCGCTGGTCCGGGCGGCGGGATGGCTGCCGCGTACTGCTCGCGGTGGAGGACGAGGGTCCCGGCATCCCGGACGACGAACTGGGGCGCGTGCGCGACCGCTTCTTCCGGGGGCGGCACCGCAGCCCGACCGGGACGGGCCTCGGGCTCGCTATCGTCGACCTCGCGCTCGGGCACTGCGGCGGCCGCCTCCGCCTCGCCAACCGCCCGGAGGGGACCGGCCTCAGGGTGGAGGTCGACCTGCCGGCGTGAGCGGGATCGCCCTCAGACGATGACCACGCCTTCGGCGGGCGCTCCGGTCCAGGTTCCACCTTCGAGGAGCCGCCGCAGCGCCTCGACGGCGTGGACGTCGAGGTTCGCACGGTTCCGGCCGTAGCTGGCCGGCACGCCTTGATGGGTCACGAAGGCGGCCCTGTAGACGCCGTCCGGTCGGACCGGTTCGGCGCCGACAAACAGCGCCTGCACGCGCTGACCGCGCGGGTTCTCGATCTTGGCGAGCAGCCGCAGGCCCCGGGAGCGCTTGAGATAGCCCCCCATCTGCTCGTAGGGATCCGCCGCGAAGGTTCGGTGCAGGTTCTCCTCCAGCATGTCGACGAGCTCCGCGCCGGTCAGGTCTACCACGGAGACGGGCGGATCGGATGGGATCACGTTGTGGAGGTTCTCCATCGTGATCGGTCCCGGCGGGATCGGGGCGCCGTAGCGCCAGCCGTTCGAGAACGCGATTTTCGTGCCGGCCGCAGCCGCGATGGCGGCCAGCAGCAGGTCGTCGGTCGTGCTCGCGAACATGCGGTTGCGGTCGAGGGCGATCTCGGTGCGGCCTGCCGAGCTTGCAAGAAGGGCACGGTGCGGCGCAAGGGCAGCCTCGACCAGCGCCTCCATGTCGGGGTCGGGCGCAATACCGGCATTCATCGGCACCAGCCGGTGCGCGATGGCGAGCTGCCCGGCGGCATCCTTGCTGATATCGAGCCGCCCCACGAAGGCGCCGTGGCAGCCCGATTGGATGATCGTGGCGCCGTTGACCAGCCCCGGCCGCTCCATGCGGTTGTGCGTGTGTCCGCTCAGGAGCACGTCGATGCCGTCGATCTCGCCCGCAAGCTTGATGTCCTGGGGAAAGCCGAGGTGCGACAGCACGACGACGAGGTCGACACCCTCCACGTCGCGCAGCTGCGCGACGTGGCCGGGCAACTCGTCGCGCCCAAGTGTCAGGCGCACGCCCGTGCTGAAGTGCGGCGGCATGGTCTTGTCGACGATGGTGGCCGCGATGCCGATGACCCCGACGCGGAGGCCCCCGCGCTCGACGGCCCGCGTCGGCGGGAAGCTGAGCCGCCCGCCGTCCCGCTCGTAGCAGTTGGCCGCCAGTACCGGGTAGGGCAGCGCCGCCGCTAGCGCCTTCAACTCCGCCGGCCCGTAGGCGAAGTCCCAGTGCGCCGTCATGCCGTCGAGGCCGAGGTGGCCGAGGATCGGCAGCAAGGCCCGGCCCCGACTCGCGACGACCGGCAGCGTGCCGTGGAACGTGTCGCCATTGTCGAGGGCGAGAACGGCTCCGCCAGTCTCCTGTCGGACCTGCCGGAAGTAACCCGAGATGCGGGCGTAGCCGCCTAGATCGGGGTAGGTCGGCCCCTCTCCCGTCCACACCAGCTCAGGGTGCGGTTCGAGATAGCCGTGGACGTCGTTGATCTGCAGGATCGTGAGCCGTCCCTCGCCCATGGCCATCAGCCCCAGTTCGCGTTCGGGAAGGCGTCGAGGGGGATCTTCAGATAGCGGCGCCCGTCGGCTTCTGGCTCGGGCAGGCGCCCGCCCGCGACGTTCACCTGCAGGGCGTGCAGGATGAGCTTTGGCATCGGCAGGGTTCGATCGCGGGCCGACCGCAGTTCGGCGTAGGTGTCTTCGTCTATCCCCGGTGCGAGGTGCTTGTTGGACCGCTTCTGATCGCCCACCGTGCTTTCCCAGGCCGGCTCACGGCCGCCAGGCTGGTAGTCGTGGCCGCTGAAAAGCCGTGTGCCGTCCGGCATGGCGACGATCTCTTGGATCGAGCGCCACAGCTGCCGCGAGTCGCCGCCCGGGAAGTCGGCACGCGCCGAGCCCGCGTCTGGCATGAACAGGGTGTCGTGGATGAAGGCGGCGTCGCCGACCACGTAGGTGATCGAGGCGAGCGTGTGGCCGGGCGACAGGATCACGCGGCACGGCAGGTGCCCGATCTCGAACCTGTCGCCGTCCTCGAACAGGCGATCCCACTGCGAGCCGTCGCAACGAAAAGCGTCGGGGAAATTGTAGATGCCCCGCCACATGCGCTGCATCTCGACGGCCAGGGCACCGATGGCGGTGCGGGCGCCGGTGCGGCCCTTGAGATAGTGTGCCGCCGACAGGTGGTCGGCATGGGGATGGGTGTCGAGCACCCACTCCACCTCAAGGCCGCGCTCGCGCACGGCGTCGAGTAGGGCGTCGGCGCTCGCCGTCGATGTCGATCCGGACTTCTCGTCGTAGTCCAGGATGGGGTCGATCAGCGCGCATCGGCCCGTTGACGGGTCAGCCGCGATGTACTGGATGCTGAAGGTGCGGGTGTCGTAGAAGCCCGTCACCTCGGGGCCGCCCGCACGGGCGGGCGAGACGGCGCTCAGCACGGCTCCCTCACGCTGCCTTCGCGAACGACCGCTCGCGGTGCTTGATGTCGAACTCGCTGCCGCGCAGCATCCAGCTCCAGTAGAGGTGGGGCAGGAACCGCGTCTTAAAGTGCCACATGCTGGAGCGCGGCACCCGCGGGTCGAGCGGGAAGCTCGGCGTGACCTTGCCGCCGTAGGTGAACTCGGCCATCACCACCTCGCCGTAGGCGGTGGTGAGCGGGCAGGAGCCATAGCCGTCGTAGCTTGCGGTCAACGGCTTGCCGTCGAGCGTGGCCACGATGTTGCGCACCACCACGGGCGCCTGCAGGCGCACGGCGGCCGCAGTCTTGGCGTTCGTCGTGCCGGCGGCGTCGCCTAGCCCGAACACGTTGGCGTAGCGCACGTGGCGCAGCGTCGAGGGGTCTACCTCCACCCAGCCGGGCCCGCTGGCCAGCGGGCTCCGCTTGACGAAGTCGGGTGCGCTCTGCGGGGGCACGACGTGCAGCATGTCGAACGGCATGACCTCCTCGCGGCTCGACCCGTCCGTGCCCGTGACCGTGAAGATCGCCCGCCGGGCCGGGCCGTCGACGGCCGTGAGGTTGTGCTTGTAGGCTACATCGATGCCGTAGCGGTCCACAGCGGCCTGAAGCGGGGGCACGAAGAAGGGCACCCCGAAGAGAACGTCGCCGGCGAGGCAGAAGCGGATCTTGGTCGCGGCGAGTAGGCCCTGCTTCCGCAACCGGTCGGCGGTCAGGTACATGATCTTCTGCGGCGCACCAGCGCATTTGATCGGCATCGGCGGCTGGGTGAACAGGGCCGTGCCGCCCTTCAGCCCCTTGATGCACTCCCACGTGTAGGCCGCCGCATCGATGCGGTAGTTGCTGCACACGCCGTTGCGGCCCAGCGTCTCCTCCAGCCCCTGAATCTTGCCCCAGTCGAGCTGCAGGCCGGGGCAGACAACGAGCTGGTCGTAGCCGACGCGACTCCCGTCCGCGAGTTCGACGGCATCGACATCCGGGTGGAACAGGGTCACGGCTTGGCGGATCCAGGTCACGCCGGACGGGATCAGTGTCTCCTCGCGCCGTTGCGTCTGTTGGGCCGTGAACACGCCGGCGCCCACCAGCGTCCATCCCGGCTGGTAGGAGTGCGTCTCGGACGGGTCGACGATCGCGATGCTGGCCTTGGGCCGGTGACGGCGCAGTTCGGCCGCCACCGTGATGCCGGCCGCGCCTCCTCCGACTACGACGACAGTAAAGCGGCGCTCGGCAGCGGGCCGGCTGGATGGTGTCGGACCGAAATTGTCGGGCTTGAAAGGCGCATTCATGGCAGGCCTCCGGAAAGGATCGAGCGGCACAGACTGGACGACTGCCGTCTGACGATTGCGGATATGATGTTATAATTATATTGCAAATATGCAAGTCAATTTGATAACCTCTGTCCATGCAGCGACAGCCCACCGACATCGACGCGCGCCGCCCCAGCCTGGACGGTCCGCCCCTCCTCTACGATCCGGCGCCGGACTTCAGCGCCCGCACCACGATGGGGGAGCGTAGGCTCTCCGACTATCGCGGCCGCTGGCTCGTGTTCTTCTCACACCCGGGCGACTTCACCCCGGTCTGCACGAGCGAGTTCATCGCGCTCGCCCGCGCCATGCCGCGCTTCCAGGCCCTGGACTGCGAGCTCCTGGCACTGTCGGTCGACAGCCTGCTGTCGCATCTCGCCTGGGTGCGCAGCATTCGCGAGGATTTCGGCGTCGAGGTGGGCTTCCCGATCGTCGAAGACCCATCGATGGCGATCGCCCGCGCCTATGGGATGATCCACGCGCGAGCCGCCAACGCCGCCGCCGTGCGGGCCGTGTTCGTCATCGACCCCGATGGCATCGTGCGGGCCATCACCTGGTACCCGCTCACCACCGGCCGATGCGTCGAGGAGCTGCTCCGCCTCGTCGAGGCCTTGCAGACGTCCGACCGGCACGGCGTCAACACGCCGGAGGGCTGGCGCCCGGGTGACCCCGTCATCCTGCCGCCGCCGCTCACCTTCGGCGGGGAAGCTGTGCCCGACGACAGCCAGGGCGGGTGGTACTTCAGGACCGGGCCGCTTCCCCGCCCAGACGGGGGGCGGTCATGATCGCGCCCGAGCGACTCGATGCCGTGGCGGAGCGGCTGCGCGCGCTCGCCAACCCGGCGCGGCTGCGCATCGCGCTGCGCCTGCTCGACGGGGAATGCGCGGTCGGCGCGATCGAGGCAGAGCTGGGCTTGCGCCAGCCGGCCCTGTCGCAGCAGCTGGCCGTCTTGCGCGAGGCGGGTCTCGTAGCTGCGCGACGCGACGCCCGCGCGGTGTTCTACGGCCTGTCGGAACCCGAAGGTGCTGCCCTGGTGCGCGGC
>JAYVMK010000535.1:0-5594 GCA_043758995.1 Lichenibacterium sp.
TGGCGGGCGCTCGTCGACAGCCGGCCGCTTCTGGTGCTCGGCCTCGCGGCCTTCGCCTTCATGGCATCGAGCGGCGCCATGATGCCTTTCCTGGCCCAGGCGCTGGTGAAATCGGGATACAATCCCAGCCTCGTCACGGGCGCCATGACGCTGACGGTGCAGATCGTGATGGTGGGAAGCGCCGCCCTGGTTCCCCACTTGGCGAAGCGCTTCGGCAATGTCACCGTGCTGGCGCTGGCGATCGGCCTCGTGGCGGTTCGGGCCGCGTTGCTGGTAGGGAGCGAGGCCCTGCCTGTCATCGGAACGGTCGAGATCCTGGAGGGAATATCCATGGGGTTCGCGGGTGTCGCCATACCGGCCCTGGCCATCGAGATCATGGCCGACTCCGGTCACGCCAATGCCGGGCTCGGTGGGGTGATGACGGCCTACGGGGCGGGGGCGGCCGTGAGCCCTCTCCTGGCCGGCCTCATGGCGCAGCATGCCGGCTTCCCCGCCGCCTTCGCGACGCTCGGCGCCGTGGCGGTGCTGGGCGTCATCGGCTGGCTCGGCGGTTGGCGCGTCGTCGCGGGGCGGCCGCCGATGAATGCGCCCGATCCGGCGCGCGGCTAGCATGACGCAGTCCGACGCGCCGCTGGCTCTGCCAGTCCGCACGACCGGTGCGTCGGCGCTTCCGCCGTTCCTGCTGCTCTACGCAGCGCTCTACGCCGCCTACGGAACCGAATCCGCCTATCTCCCCTCCTTCCTGCAAAGCCATGCCCTGCCGGTCGATCGGATCGGCACCGTCCTGGCGGCCGGCACCGTGGTGCGGATCATCGCCGGTCCGGCCGCGGGGCGGCTTGCCGATCGGTTCTCGGCACGACGCCTCGTGCTCGGTGCCGCGGCGGCGCTGTCGGGCTTCGTCGGCGCGACCTATCTCGGCGCCTACGGCCTGCTGCCGCTGCTCGCCGTCTGCCTCGCCCATTCCTGTTTCACCGCGCCGCTGGCCCCGCTCGGCGATGCGCTGGCGGTGCCGGCTTCGGCGGGGCCGCGTGGGTTCCGTTATGGTTGGGTCAGGGGCGCGGGCTCCCTGGCCTTCGTGGGCGGGACGCTGCTGTCGGGACAACTCGTCGACCGCTTCGGCCTCTCCTGCATCATCGTGACGAGTTCGGTTCTGTTCCTCGTCCTGGCACCCTCAACGGCCCTGGTCGAGGCGCCACTCGCCCATCCTCCTGCGGCCGGACCTTCGCGGGGGGCCTTTCGTGCCCTGCTCGCCATTCCCGCCTATCGTACGCTGCTGATCGTCGCCGGCCTCGTCATCGGCAGTCACGCGCTCAACGATGCCTATGCGGTGATCACCTGGCGGGCTGCCGGCTATGACGGCACGGTGGTGAGCTTGCTCTGGTCGGAATCGGTCCTGGCCGAGGTCGTGGTCTTTTTCCTGATCGGTCCCTGGCTCATCGACCGTCTCGGGCCCGCCGGTGCCGCAGCCCTCTCCGCCGCCGCCGGCGTGCTGCGCTGGGTCGTGATGGGCACCACCAGTGCGCTCCCAGCCCTCGTGGCCGTGCAGGGCCTGCACGGCTTCACCTTCGCATTGCTGCATCTCGCCGCCATGCGGGTGATCGGGGTCGCGGTGCCGGACCGGCTCTCCGCGACGGCGCAGTCGGTCTATGGCAACCTCGCCCTGGGGCTCGCCTCTGCGGCGCTGACCCTGGCCTCGGGGTATCTCTACGCCGGTCTCGGTCTCCGGGCCTTCTGGGTCATGGCGGCCCTGTGCGGCCTCGCGCTCGTCGCCGTACGCGGCCTCCGCGTTGCCGATCGGGCGCCGTCGTGACCGGAGACCGTCAAACAGAGTGACAAGCCGGCCCGGCCGTTGTAGGACGCGCGCTCAACTCACAACAGCGCGCCGAAACGCTGCAGCGTCAACGCTGCGATCGGCTTAGGACGGATTATCATGGACATTCTCGCGATTCTCGACGCCGAAGAGGTGCAGCGCGTCTCTGCCGGCAAGACCATTCCCGAATTCCAGGCCGGCGACACCGTCGTCGTCAACGTCAAGGTCAAGGAAGGCGAGCGTTCGCGCGTCCAGGCCTATGAGGGCGTAGTCATCGCCCGCACCGGCGGCGGTCTCCAGGAATCCTTCACGGTCCGGAAGATCTCCTACGGCGAAGGCGTCGAGCGCGTCTTTCCGGTCTATTCGCCGAACATCGACTCGATCAAGGTGGTCCGTCGCGGCAAGGTGCGTCGCGCCAAGCTCTATTACCTGCGCGATCGTCGCGGCAAGTCGGCCCGTATCGCCGAGCGCGTGGACACCGCCGCCAAGGCGAAGAACCTCGCCAAGGCCAAGGCCAAGGCCAAGGCGCAGAACGCCAAGCCCGCCACTGCCGCCGAGTAAGCGGCAGACCCATATAGCATTCGGCGACCGGCCGGGCAGACCCGAAACCGGTCGGCCCGGCCGTGGCCCGTCGAGGCCACGGCCATGGGGATTGGACCATGGTTGACAATGCTGCGCGGGGCCCCCGCACCCTCTACGACAAGATCTGGGACGACCACGTGGTCGACCGTCAGGAGGACGGTACCTGCCTCCTCTATATCGACCGTCACCTCGTTCACGAAGTGACGAGTCCGCAGGCCTTCGAAGGTCTGCGCATGGCCGGCCGCAAGGTACGTGCACCCTCCCGCACACTCGCCGTCGTCGATCACAATATTCAGACGACCGACCGCCGCGGCGGCATCAAGGAACCCGAGTCGCGCCTCCAGGTCGAGACGCTGGCCGAGAACGTGCGCGAATTCGGCATCGAATATTACGATCAGTTCGATAGCCGCCAGGGCATCGTCCACATCATCGGGCCCGAGCAGGGCTTTACGCTGCCCGGCACCACCATCGTCTGCGGAGACAGCCATACCTCGACGCATGGCGCCTTCGGAGCCCTGGCGCATGGCATCGGCACGTCCGAGGTCGAGCATGTGCTCGCCACCCAGACGCTGATCCAGGGCAAGGCCAAGAACATGCTGGTCGAGGTGAACGGGCAGTTGCCGCCCGGCGTCACAGCCAAAGACATCATCCTGGCCATCATCGGCGAGATCGGCACCGCGGGCGGCACCGGCTACGTCATCGAATATGCCGGCGAGGCGATCCGCGCGCTGTCGATGGAAGGCCGCATGACCATCTGCAACATGTCGATCGAGGGCGGTGCCCGCGCCGGCATGGTGGCGCCCGACGAGAAGACCTTCGCCTATCTGAAGGGCCGTCCGAAGTCGCCGACCGGCGATCATTGGGACGCCGCCGTGCGCTATTGGGAGACGTTGCAGACGGACGAGGGCGCGCATTTCGACAAGATCGTCCGCCTCGACGCCGCCTCCCTGCCGCCCATCGTCTCCTGGGGGACCAGCCCTCAGGACGTCGTGTCGGTGGCCGGAACCGTGCCGCATCCCGACGCCATCGAGGACGAGGTCAAGCGCGCCACCATGCGCCGCGCGCTGAACTACATGGGCCTCGAGGGCGGCGAGAAGATCACCGACCTCAGCGTCGACCGCATCTTCATCGGCTCCTGCACCAACGGCCGTATCGAGGATCTGCGTGCGGTGGCGGGGATCGTCGAGGGCAAGCGCGTGGCGCCCTCGGTCAGCGCCATGATCGTGCCGGGTTCGGGACTCGTGAAGCTTCAGGCCGAGCGCGAAGGCCTCGATCGCATCTTCAAGGAAGCGGGGTTCGAGTGGCGCGAGCCGGGCTGCTCCATGTGCCTCGGGATGAACCCCGACAAGCTCTCGCCCTACGAGCGCTGCGCCACGACCTCGAACCGCAATTTCGAGGGACGGCAGGGCCATAAGGGCCGCAGCCATCTCGTGTCGCCCGCCATGGCGGCGGCTGCGGCGATCGCGGGGCATTTCGTCGACGTGCGCGAACTGGCACGATAGGCCGGCACGGCGGCGAAGATCCGACAACGGATCCGGGGCCGCCGTGTCGAACGGGACGGGGTCGCCGTCGGGGCAGGGGAGAATGGGAGGAGCGGTCGCTTGCAGATTCCCCAGGAGCCGCGTGACCCTGCGGACTTCCCCAATTGGCGGTTCGAGACACTCGACTTCGGGTACGACTCGGACACGCATTCGGTCTGGATGTGCTTCAAGGCCGATGGGCCGCACTGCTTCACGGTCCAGACCCTGACGGATCTCGCCAACGTGCGCGCCTCGCTGCGCGCCTTCTTCGCCTCGACATTCATCGCCGAGACGCCGGTCCATTACGCGGCGCTGGCCTCCAACAAGCCCGGCGTGTTCAACCTCGGCGGTGATCTTTCACTCTTCGCCGACGCGATCCGGCGAGGAGAGCGCGAGGTGCTGCGCGCCTATGCCCACGCTTGCGTGGACGTCGTGCATGGCGGCGTCATCGCCTACGGATTGCCGATCGTCACGGTGGCGGTGATCTCCGGGCAGGCGCTCGGAGGAGGGCTCGAAGCGGCGCTTGCCAACGACGTGCTCTTCGCCGAGGAGGACGCCAGCATCGGCGTGCCGGAAATCGCCTTCAACACCTTTCCGGGCATGGGGGCCGTAACGCTCCTCACCCGGCGGATCGGCGCTGCCCGCACGGAAAAGATGATCGCCAGCGGCAAGGCCTATTCGGCGCAGGAGATGCTGGAGATCGGCGTCATCGATCACGTCGTGCCGAAGGGGCAGGGTGTCTCGGGTGCGCTCGCCTGGATGCGAGAGGGGGGCGAGACCCGTCGGCTGCGCCGCCTGGCCGTGATGCGGGCGCGTCGAGCCTGCTTTCCCGTCTCGCTCGAGGAATTGATTCGGATCGTGGACGTCTGGACCGACTGTTCTTGTGATGTAACGGTCCGCGACCTCCGGCATATGGATCGTCTCGCGGCGGCTCAGAAAAGAATCGTTCCCGCGACGTCGTCGCGCAACGAGTCCGTCCAGCCGGCCGGCTAATCAGCCGAAAGTCGAGGTCTACTCTCATTTGGGCGCTCGGCCGTGGATGGCGAATCTTGAAAGAGGCGACCGGACCTGTATCCGGCGCCTATTTCGATGACTCATCTTTAAGGGATTGAGCCTATCACCTCGATCGGTTGAAAGGGCGACGGCATGTGTCCAGGGGTAGCGAACCGATGGTCCGGACGAGGCCTGCCTCCGGACATCCACGCGGACCTCGTCGGAACATTGTTCGGGACCGTCGGCTCTTTCGTGTCGGGTATCGTCGGGGGACTGACGGTTCCCGCCCTGGCCTGGTTCAGAACGGGCGACGACGCCTTCCTGCTCTGCTCGGCGATCCTGATCGCCTTTTCGGCGATGCGGATCGCTGTCTTCGTGGCGCACCGCCGGGGCGGTCCGGAGGCATGGCGGCTCAGGGCGACCCAATGGGAAATCGCCTACGCGGTCGGCGGCGTCGGTTTCATGACCACGGTCGGTGTGCTGGGCGCCATGACGCTCGATGGGCGGCACGATCCCATCACGGCCCTCTACGGGGCGGTGAGTGTGCTGGGTTGCGCAGGGTCGCTCGCGGGCCGCAACGCCGGCCGACCACTCATCGTCGTGGCTCAGAGCCTTGGCTTGTTCGTGCCGGTCACGGTGGCTCTCATCCTGCGCCTCGACCCTTGGTACTGGGGCTTGGCCCTAATTCT
>JAYVMK010000536.1:0-5278 GCA_043758995.1 Lichenibacterium sp.
GGCGCCATCGCCGAGGAGGGGCCGGCCCACGAGGTGCTGCGCCACCCGAAGAACCCCCTCACCGCCCGCTTTCTTCGCGCCATGGGCGCCGACCGCGCCGCCGACCTGCCGGCCTGACATCATCGAGGTTTCCATGAGGCACCACACTCTTCCCGTGTCGCCCGCCACCGTGCATTGGGGCTATTTCTCCAAGGTCGTGGCGCCCGCGCTGACGCTGCGTTCCGGCGACCGCGCCACAATCGAGACGCTGACCCATCACGCCGGCGACGATTACGAGCGCATGATCGCCGGCGACCCCGGCGCCGAAAGCGTGTTCCGTTGGACCAAGGACCACAAGGCCGTGGTGCGCCGCGGCTCGGGCCCGACCGAGGGACCCTTCATCCGCGGCTCGGGCGAGGGCGTCGGCGTGCATCTCCTCACCGGGCCGGTGGCGATCGAGGATGCCGAGCCGGGCGACATCCTGGAGGTCCGCATCCTGGACGTTCGGCCTCGCCCGAGCTGCAGCACCTGCCACGCCGGCCGTTGCTTCGGCTCCAACGCCGCCGCCGCCTGGGGCTTCCATTTCGGCGACCACGTCGAGGAGCCGAAGGGCCGCGAGGTCATCACCATCTTCGAACTCGACACGGCGGGCGAGCCCTTCGCCCGCGCGGTCTACAATTACGTCTGGACGCCACAGACCGACCCGGACGGCATCGTCCACCCGACGATCGACTATCCCGGCGTGGTGGTCGACCAGACCAAGGTCCGCCAGCGCCACGACATCCTGAAGAACGTGCGCGTTCCCGCCAGGCTGCATTTCGGCACGATGGGGCTGGCCCCCTCCGAATCCGATTTCGTGTCCTCGATCCCGCCGAGCTACACGGGCGGTAACATCGACGATTGGCGCATCGGCAAGGGCGCCCGCATGTATTATCCGGTGGCGGTCGACGGTGCCTTCTTTTCGGTCGGCGACCCCCATGCGGCGCAGGGCGACAGCGAACTCGGCGGCACCGCCATCGAGACCTCGCTGACGGGCGACTTCGAATTCATCCTGCACAAGAGGCGCGATCTCGGCGGCACCGTGCTGGAGGGCCTGACCCACCCAATGCTCGAGACCGACGATCGCTGGTCCGTCTACGGGTTTACCTTCCCCAACTACCTCGCCGCACTCGGCCCCGACGCCCAGACCAGCGTCGCCAGCCACGCCAGCCTCGACAAAGCCATGCGCGACGCCTTCCGCAAGCTGCGCCGCTTCCTGATGACCGTGCATGGGTTGAGCGAGGACGAGGCCATCGCGCTGCTATCGGTCGCGGCCGATTTCGGCGTGACCCAGGTGGTCGACGCCAATTGGGGCGTCCACGGATCGATCCGGAAGAGCGTGTTCAGCTGCACGGGGGTGTGAGGGGCGCGAGGCGACTCGGAGACGCGTCGCCGCGTCTCGGGCCGGCGTGAGTCCAGCATTATGTCCGCGCTGCTGTATCGTCCAAGGCGTGGCCGATTTGACGGCGAAAGAGGGTGGAGAGCGGACCGGCTGGTTCATGACGAACTGAGTGGGAAAGCCGACGCAGAGCACCGCTCGCTATCCTCGTCGGCCCGACAACGACCCACGAAGCACGTCAGTTCGCGTTGGGGTATATCCATATCGAACCGACGCGGATGGCGTTCGGCTCGTGGGCGATCGGCGCGTGACCTCGCTATCGCGCCGACTGGGTCGGCAGATACTGGACCACAGGCGCCTGAGCCGCGCAGGCCGTGTTCGAAGGCTGGTCTGGCTGATCGATGAAGGCCGAGACTAGGCCAACGGCGCATGCGCTGAACGCGCGCACGCTGTGGCCCATCCTCATGAACTCGACCCAACGCGCCCGTGGGCCGATCATCGCCGCCACAGCACGGCTGCGGTCGGGCGGAGCGTTGGGGTCAAACTGACCGGCGAGCACCAGCACCGGCACCGCGGTGTCGCGCGGGACGAGAGGCGGGGGGCCGAGCGGCGCCCAGCCGTCGCAGATACCTTCAAGGGTCCCGAGGTCGTCCGGCGCGGGAGAGGCCTCGTGGAAGTGGGGCCGGTCGCGACACTCGACGGCGGCCCGCAGCGACACGCGAGGGCCAGTGCGTGGATTGGTCGCCTCCGTGAAGAGCTGTCCAATCGCGGTCGCTGCTGGGCTTGTATCACCGTCGCGGGTCGCAGCGATCAGCCGGGGCAGGCCCGGGTAGAAGTTTGGGTAATACGTCAACAGATCGACCACCCAGGAGAACAGCGCTGGCGTCAGCGGCGTTCGGTCGCCTGGCTGGTTCATGCCGTGCGGGACCGTGATGCTGGTCGGAGTGGCAGCGAGCCGGGCCAAGGCAGCACGATAGTCCTCGGTCAGGTTGGGATAAATGTCGCGGCATCCCTCCGCGGTCGCGCAGGCGGCGAGGAAGGCGTCTCGCGCGCGGGCGGCCGTCTGCGACCAAGGCGGCAAGATCGGATCTGGCGGATAGACCGAGTCGAGCACCGCTGCCCGTATAGGCTCGGGATGAAGCGCGAGCAGCGTCATCGCCACCGTGGTGCCGTATGACACGCCAAACACGTTCCAGCTTGCGATCCCCAGCGCCCGGCGGACCATCTCGAAGTCCTCGACCGTGACAGTGGTGCCGAAATCGGCGAGGTCGATGCCGCTGGCCAGGATCTCGGTACGACAGGCCTGGAAGAGTTCGCGCCGCCGGGCACCGCCATCTGCATCGGAGACGGCAGAAGCGGCTATGAGCGCACGGTCGAACGAAGGGCAGAGCGTCGGCTCGGATGCCCCCGTGCCCCGCTGATCAATCAGGATCTGGTCGCGATCCGGCGCGAGCGGGCGTCTGGCTTGTGCCTCGGCGAAGACCGTCAGGGGTCCACCAGGACCGCCGCTGATATACAGGTCAGGCTCGGGCGCGGCGGGCTGCACCGCGCTCGCGATCACAGTGACCGCCAGCCGGAATGTGCCGCGGTCAGGATGTGCATAGTCGCGCGGGACAGCGACGGTCCCACACTGGATCCGAGGCATAAGATCCGGGGCTAAGTCAGGCAGGTCACAGACTGTCCGCTCGAAGACGGGCACGCCCGGGATTGTCTTGCCGCTCGCGCAGCTTATCGCACCGAGGCCTAAAACCCCCATTACGGCCGTGTAAGCGACGCGGCGGCCGAACCTTCTCCCGACGTCTGGTGTCAAAGCCACCGACAGCCTTCGACGATATGCAGCAACCAAACAGCCACTGGCCCAAAACAGAACTTCCCGATCGTTCTCAATATAGTGGGCTTCCCGCAGCATCGCTATGGACCATGCCGAACTGTCCGAAGGCTCTTTAGAAGCAATATGTTCCAGCAGCGTGAGAGCGATCCGTCTCCAACGGCTTGGTCCGACCCTCACGTGCAAGACCCAATGCCGTCGGTCGCGACGAACGCTGCTGTATCCCGAGCCTTTTCTTGAGCGAGTATCATTCCCTGCACCGTCAACCTGTAAGCATGACGTGGCGGTAACCCTGGACGACCTGATTCCTGCCACATAGAATCAAGAAAACCTTGTTCGCACAAGCGCATCAGCAACGGATAGAGAGTCCCAGACTTGATGCCGGTCTCCTTTGACAAGTCATACCCGTGCCTCCACTGACAGGAGCGATCCAAGAGGGCAGCGAGAATAACGCGAGTCTGGCGTGAGCTGTTGGATTTGTGCGGCATGGTCCCTAATCGACCTATGTAGACCTTGAGTCAAGGCCTACGCGCCGGTTCGTTCAAGGGAGGGAAGACCCAGAGGTTTGCGTCGGGTTGACAGCGGCCAGTTCTGTAAGGGTGTACCCAAAGCGAACCGCCCTCTCAGTTCGCTTTGGGTCTCAAGACCCCCTATCCAAAACGAACTTTTCAAAACGAACCATCTAAAACGAACCGGTCATCGGCCGTCCTGCATGCGTGATTCTTGTTCCTCGAACGACCGCTTCCGGCCAATCGATCACCATCGCGCTACGACCCAATCAGGTCGGAAGCAGGCGCAGGCACCGTCGATCTAATTGGTTCAGCCCCTCAGGTCTCCATCGGCGACATCGCTGACCGAAACGACTACTCGGCGTTGGCCACCTGCTGGCTAAAGCCGCCCATGAACTTGACGCCGGTGGTCGGGAGGTGGGTCGCTGGGACGACTGATCGAGCAAGAGTGGCCTTTGCATCGCAAAGGTTGCTGTCACGCGCCCCGCCGCAGAACATCCTTTGCCGAGGTCCAGGGCAAGACGCCGTAGCGATCGTTGTCGAGGGCTGTGAGCTTTCCCCGTCCGCTCGACATGTCGCGCAGGTACTGCATGCCTTGCCAAGCCGGGAACGGGGCGTCGCTTCGCGGCGTCAGCGTGCGCACGATGGCGATGAGGGCACTGAGCCGCCCGATCCCGCCCGCGCGCCAGAGCCCGAAGCGACGGCCGCTCAGCATCGTCATCATGGCGGCGAGCGAACGAGCAGTGACGACGTCACCCGCTATTCGGAGGAACCGCGGCGCGCCTTCGTCGAGCGCCGCGAGAGCGACGTATCGTGCGACGTCTTCCTTGGTGGTGAAGTCGAGCGTCTGATCGGCGCTGCCCCAGTAAAGGACCCTCTTCGGCCTGTGCAAGATGATCGGGGCGTCTCCGGTGAGAAGATCGGCAAAGGCGCCGTTGAGCACCGAAGTCGCGCGGATCGGCGCCGCGTCGATCCGCTGCATGAAAGCGCGGCGCAGGTCCATGTTTCGATTGTCGCCCGGTCGCGTTCTGGTGAAGTCCAGCGAGTAGTCGGACGGGATGAACCGTGGGACGCCGGCCGCGACGGCCGCGTGAAGCAGGCGGCTCTGAGCGTCGATGATCACCGGCCCCAGGCCGTTCAGAGCCGAGACCACGCAAGCCGCGCCGTCGCAGGCCTGTCTCAGAGAAGCCGTATCGTCGTAGGCGGCTTCGACAGGCGATGCCCCAACCGACGCCATTGCGCTCCGCTTGGATGTGGATAGGCCGGGCCGCACCAGAGCGCGGACGTCTGCCCCGGCCGCGACCAATGCCTTGGCGATGCGCTGGCCGAGGTCGCCGCCGGCACCGGCCAGAACGATGGTGTGGCGGCTCTGGATACTCGTATCCGTTTGCATTCTCGCATGCCTCGATGTGCTGACGCTGAGACAGGTATCTGGTCGTTCCCCAATTTGAAGTAAGGTCGCCGAACCGCGACAGGGCGTTGCGAAATGGGAACGAAGATGCAGCTTGTCGACCTTCGTGCCTTCTTGCGCGTCGCAGAACTGGCCAGCGTTTCAGCCGCTGCCCGGACACTCGCCCTGCCCAA
>JAYVMK010000537.1:0-14213 GCA_043758995.1 Lichenibacterium sp.
AGCGGAAGGCCGGCGAACGCATCCAATCGCGGACACTGGGGCAATCGCCTCGGGGACTTCGCCAGGGCTCCGTGCTCCACGCCTCTTTGACGAGATCGCCACCCTCCGCGCCGCGGACCGGTAGCCCACGAAGGCCGTTGAGCGAGGACCATCCGATGAAGCTGTCGAAGACCATAGCCGGCTCGCTCGCTTGCGGGGCGTTGGCGAGTTCCCTGCTCTTGTCTCCCGCCGACGCGGCGGAGAAGAAGTTCAAGGTTTTCCTCAGCATGAGCTTCATCGGCAACGATTGGCAGGCCGAAGCCGCCAACATGATCAAGGCCCAGGCTCTCGCGCCCGACATGGCCAGCAAGGTCGACCTCGAGGTCCAGGTGGCAGGGCCGAACGCGCAGAAACAGATCCAGCAGATCAACGCGATGGTGCAGGCTGGAGCCCAAGCCATCATCGTTTATCCGATCTCACCGACCGCGCTGAACATGGCGGTCAAGAATGCCTGCGCCAAGAACGTCGTGGTCATCGCCTACGACTCGATCATCACGGAACCCTGCGCCTACAACATCCACATCAACCAGGAGGAGTGGGGTCAGGCTTCGGGGCAGTGGCTCGCCGACAAGCTCCACGGCAAAGGTAACGTCGTCCTCGTCACCGGGGTACCCGGCACCACCGTGGACACGTTGCGAACGGGAGGCGCCAAGGAGATCCTGGCCAAGTACCCCGACATCAAGATCCTAGCCGAAGTGAGCGGCATGTGGAGCCAGGCCGTCGCCCGCACGGAGTTGTCGAAAGTCCTGGCGACGCGTTCCTGGGACCAGGTCGACGGACTTTGGATGCAGGCCGGCTGCTACACCGCCAACTCGATGGAGTCGGAGGCTGGCATCGCGGACGAGAAGATCCGACCCTGCGCCGGCGAGGCGTCGAACGGCGGCCGCCTGCAGATGCTACCCAAGGACACCAAGGCCGAGGGCACCAACGGCACGTACCGCCCCATGGGCGCCCCGCGCTGGTCATCCGGATCGCAGAACTTCACCGGAGCCCTCGCCCTGAAACTCGCCGTCGACAAGCTCGAGGGCAAGACGATACCTCAACTCACCGAGGTACCGCAGGCCATCGTCACCAACGAGAACGTCAAGCTCTGCCGGGAGGGCACGTGGGCCGAAATGAAGGCCGGCTGCAACGTCTTCCAGCCGTCCATCATCACCAACCCCGGCTGGTTCTCGTCGATCTACTCGCCCGACACGCCGCAGCTAGGGCTCAACGCCGCCCTGATCGGCCAGCCCGAGCCGTGACCGAGCAGTGCCGTCCAGCGGCCGTTGCCGTCGAAGGCCTGAGAAAGGTCTACGGCGCCACGACCGCCCTGCAGGACGTCAGCTTCGCGATCGAGCAGGGCACCGTTCACGCTCTCCTGGGGGAAAACGGGGCGGGCAAGTCCTCGTTGGTGAAGGTCCTGTCCGGGCTGGTCAAGCCGGATGCCGGCCGGATCCTCGTCTTCGGCCAGCCCGTCGCACTGCCGAACCCGCGTGCCGCCCAGAGGTCCGGGATCCAGACGGCGTTCCAGGAGATGACCCTCGTTCGCGACCTCACGATCCTCGATAACATGGCCATGCCCTTCGCCCCGACGAACCTGCTGGGCATGGTGCGGCGTCGCGCTCTCGAAGAGGCAGTCTCGGCCCATTTCGCGAGCCTGGGACTCGAGGGCATCGACATCCATGCCGAGGCAGGCGAATTGGAACTGGCCGAACGCCAGAAGGTCGAGATCGCCCGCGCCCTCTTCCGCAGGCCGCGAGTCCTCCTGCTCGATGAGCCGTCCTCGACCCTCTCGGGCTCGGACGTCGACTGGCTCGGACAGGTCATCGCACGGCAGCGTGCGGCCGGCGTGACGACGGTCTTCATCTCCCATCGCCTTGCCGAGGTCAGGGCCTTCTGCAGCGGCGTCACCGTGCTGCGTGGGGGCAAGCACGTCGCCACCGGCGACGTGGGCGCCTTCACCGATGCCGGTCTGGTCGGCATGATCGCCGGACGTAGTCTGATCCACTCCTTCCCGCCCCGCACGGCCGAGCGGCACGACTTCGGCCCCGAGGTGCTCCGCGGCGATCGCATCGCGACGGCGGGCAAGCTTCGCGAGGCGTCGTTCTCTCTCCGCAAGGGCGAGATCCTCGGCGTTGCCGGTCTGCAAGGGATGGGGCAGCTCGACCTGTTCCTGGCGGCCTTCGGCATGGCCGACCTCATCGGAGGGCACTTTTCCGTCGACGGCAAGGCGATCGCGATCGCTTCGCCTCGCGACGCCATCGACGCACGCATCGGCATCAGTCTTCTCCCCGAAGACCGCAAGACCGAAGCGCTGTTCCTGAAGCTCGATGGAACGCACAACGCCTCGCTGCCGACGCTTGGCCGCTTCATGCGGTTTGGCCTCGTCGACGCCAGGCGTGAGCGCGCCGCCGTGGAACGCGTCTTCCGCCTGGTCGAAGTCGACCGGCGCGCGCTGTGGACCCGGGTCGATGCCTTCTCGGGCGGCAACCAGCAGAAGGTCGCCATCGCCAAGTGGCTGCTCGCCGAAAGCCGCATCCTCATGGTCTACGACCCGACCCGCGGCATCGACGTAGGTACCAAGAACGAACTCTATTTGCTCCTCCGCTCCTACGCCCGCATGGGCGGCGCGGTCCTGTTCTACTCCACCGAAATCCCCGAACTGGCCCACCTCGCCGATCGGGTGATGGTCTTCTACGCAGGCCGCGTCACTGCCGAGCTGTCGGGCGACGCCTTGACGGAGGAGTCCATCCTGGAAGCCGCCCTGGGTGGGCATTCTCAAAGTGCGAGGTCGGCGTGATGAGCAACGTCGTCCTGGACGCCGCCGGCCGCCCGCGCTCCGCTCCCTCCACGCGCCAGCTTCGCCCGGGACGCCATCGGGGGCTGATCACGGCCGCCTCGGTGCTCATCGGCCTCCTGGCCCTGCTCGCCGGCGTGGGCGCGCGACCCCTCGGCTATTACGATGTCGCGCAACTCGCAGCCTCCGGCGCGGCTCTCGCCATCCTCTCCGTCGGACAGACGATCGTGGTCATCGCCGGCGGTCTGGACCTCTCCGCCGCGGCGGTGGTCTCGCTCGTCAACTGCGTGCTCGCGAGCTGGTCGCCGGACGGATCGGGGTCACCGCTCCTGCTCATCGGCCTGGGCCTCGCGACCGGCATGGCCTGCGGTGCCTTCAACGGGTTCTTCGTAGCCGTGCTGCGGCTGCAGCCGATCGTCGTCACGCTCGCGACCATGTTCATCCTGCAGGGCGTGACCCTGCTCGTCATGGGGAAGCCCGGCGGCAGCGTCTCTCCGATGCTGTCGACGATCCTGACCGGGGATTTAGTCCCCGGTGCGCTGCCGATGCCGGTGGCTTTGGTCGTCGGGCTTCTCCTCCTCTGGTCCTGGCTCAAGCGAACGCCGCTCGGACGGGCGATCTACGCGGTCGGCAGCGACGTCGATGCGGCGCACTCCTCCGGCGTCCGCTCGCGGCTGACGCTGTTCCTCACCTACGTCATCGGGGGGGCCTGCTACGGCCTCGCCGGCGTCTTCGTCAGTGCCCAGACCGGCTCCGCAGATCCGCTCGTTGGCAGCCCCATGCTGTTGCAGATGTTCGCTGCCGTCGTGGTCGGAGGAACCGTTCTGGGCGGCGGCCGCGGCGGCTGCACGGGATCGGTTCTCGGCGCCTACGTGCTCATGATCACGGTGAACATCCTGCTCGTGCTCAATGTGTCGGCCTATTACTCCACGATCGCGGAGAGCCTGATCCTGTTGCTGGCGGTTCTCGCCGCCTCCCTCCAGCGCCGCTCGGCGCTGTCGCGGGCGATCCGCGCCGCGAGCCGGCGCCTTGCGGCGCACGCCACCGGCCGGTTACCGCGGCAGGTCGGCCTCGATCCGACGCGCTTGGCCCTACCGGACCCGCCGGCCGGCTCCGGCACCCCCGACCCCACGTTCCTGTTCCGCCACGGCGAAGCCGTCCGCCGCGCGCTGCCCGCCTATGTCGGCTTTGCCCTCATGGTTGTGGCGACCCAGGCGGTGTTCGGCAAAGCCCTGTTCAGCGCCTCCTACTACGACAGCCTCGTGGTGCTCTCGTCCTTCCTCGCCGTCCTAGCTCTGGGACAGGGTACGGTGATCCTCACGGGCGGCCTCGATCTCTCTGTCCCCTGGACGGTCAGCCTGTGCGGGATCGTTCTCGCCGGGATGGTCAAGGGTTCCGACGCCGCGCTGCTCTACGCGATCCCCGTCGCTCTCGGATTGGGATCCATCATCGGGTTGGTCAACGGGATCGGCGTGGTCGTGCTCGGCCTCTCACCGATCGTCATGTCACTCGCCACCAACGGCGTCCTGCAAGGAATCGCCCTCGTCTACTCGGGAGGAACGCCCGACGGGTTCGCCTCGCCGTTGCTCCGCGCCTTCATGACGTCCCATGCCTGGGGCCCGACACCGGTCGTCGCCTTTGTCGCCCTCTTCGCCGTCGCGGCCGTGCTCCTGCTCGGACATACGGCCTTCGGTCGGCGCGTTTATGCGGTCGGCAACAGCCGCAGGGCCGCGACTCTGTCAGGGGTCGCGGTCGGGCAGGTGCTGCTTTGCGTCTACATGCTCTCCGGTCTCTGCTCGGCCATCGTCGGCATCCTCCTCACGGGGTTCTCGGGCCAGGCGAGCCTCGGCATGGGGGACGAGTACCTGCTGCCCTCCATCGCGGTCGTGGTGGTGGGCGGAGCGCTCATCACCGGCGGCCGCGGCTCCTACCTCGGTATGCTCGGCGGCGTGCTCCTGCTGACGGCGCTGCAAACGTTGCTGGCCGGCA
Organism: Lichenibacterium sp.; assembly: GCA_043758995.1. GTDB lineage: Bacteria > Pseudomonadota > Alphaproteobacteria > Rhizobiales > Beijerinckiaceae > Lichenihabitans. Next base: position 4,808 of record JAYVMK010000537.1, read on the forward strand.
CGACCGTACCTTACGCGGCCCGAGCCATCCTGCTCGGGCTTGTCGTCCTCGGCGCCGTGATGGCGCTGCGAGAACGCCGCGCTTAGCGCGACGCCCACCAACATCGAGGGTTCGACCATGACGACCGCAACCGCCACTGCCTCCCGCAAGGTGGTCATCACCTGCGCGGTCACGGGGGCCATTCACACCCCGTCGATGTCGCCCCATCTGCCCATCACCCCCGACGAGATCGTCGCCGACGCCGTGGGGGCGGCCGAAGCGGGTGCGGCGATCCTTCACCTCCACGCCCGCGACCCGCAGACAGGTCGACCCGATCAGCGACCTGAAGCCTTTGCGGCGTTCCTGCCGCGCATCAAGCAGGCCACCGGGGCGGCTATCAACATCACCACGGGCGGCAGCCCCTTCATGAAGGTCGAAGAGCGCGTGCTCCCAGCAGCGACCTACAAGCCCGAGGTGGCGTCGCTCAACATGGGATCCATCAACTTCGGGCTGTATCAGCTTCTCGATAAGTACAAAGACTTCAAGTTCGATTGGGAGGCCGCCTATCTCGATTCTACTCGAGATCTCGTCTTTCGGAACTCGTTCAAGGACATCGAATATATCCTGAAGACGTGCTACGACAACGGTACTCGGTTCGAGTTCGAGTGCTACGACGTCGGCCACCTGTATAATCTCGCGCATTTCGTCGAGCGCGGATTGGTGAAGCCTCCGTTCTTCGTTCAATCCGTCTTCGGCATCCTGGGCGGCATCGGCACTCACCCCGAAGACATCATGCACATGAAGCGAACCGCTGACAGACTGTTCGGCGTGGACTACCGCTGGTCGACGCTCGGCGCGGGCGCGAGTCAGTTACGGATCGCCGCGCAGTCGGCCGCGATGGGCGGCAATGTCAGGGTCGGCTTGGAGGATTCACTCTGGGCCGGCAAGGGCAAGCTCGCGACGTCGAGCGCCGACCAGGTCCGCCTCGTCCGCAAGATCATCGAAGGACTCGGCCTGGAGGTCGCGTCCCCCGATGAAGCGCGTGTGATGCTCTCCCTCAAGGGAGCGGATCAGGTCGCCTTCTGATCGAACCGCGAGGCTGGATGGGGTCAAGGCACCATCATCGGCCGGAGCTTGAGCGCCGGGCGGTGCGGCGTTCCGCAGCAGGGATAGTCCGGCCGAGGTCGAACGTGGGGCTTGGTCGGACGCGAGAACGGGAGAGACGCATGACGATCATCCGCCAGGGTCCGGGTCGGAACCCGCTCACGAACTTCAGGGTCGCCCCGAGCGCCAAGCGCCGTGTAGGGCACGATCTGCAAAGGCCCGAGTGCATCCTCGCCGAGCGGGACGGCAGCCTTTGGACAGCCGACGCCCGCGGCGGCGTGGTGTGCATCGCACCGGACGGCACACAGAGGCTCGTGCTCCAGGAAGCGGGAGCCTCGACCGACCGCGCGGAAGCCGGCACGGCCGACAGTCTGCTCACCGGCACGTTGCCCAACGGGCTGGCCTTTGCCGCCAATGGTGACCTTCTGGTCTCCAACTTCGGCACGGATCGTCTCGAGCGCATGACGCGGTCTGGCGAGACCCGGGTCCTCTTCGACAGCATCGACGGCAAGCCGCTCGGCAAGGTCAACTTCGTCCTGCGGGACGGCAAGGATCGGATCTGGGTCACGGTTTCGACGAGGGTCAATCCTTGGAGCGAGGCCATCAGCAGCTCTCTCGCCGACGGCTACATCGTGCTGGTCGACGACAAGGGACCCCGGGTCGTCGCGGAGGGATTCCGGTTCACCAACGAGATCAGGCTCGATGCCCGGGAGGAGTGGCTCTACGTGGCGGAGACGACGGGCAAGTGCGTCACACGCCTTCGCGTGAGGCCGGACGGTTCGCTGACCGATCGTGAGACCTACGGCCCGTCCAACCTCGGGACGGGGTTGATCGACGGCATCGCATTCGACGCCTTCGGCAATCTCTGGGCCGCGATGATCTTCGCCGACCGATTGGTGGCCATCACGCCGCAGGGCGACGTCATCGAGCTGATGGACGACGGCGATGCGGAGTCCACGCTCCGCTTCGAGCAAGCCTTTGCCACCGGCGCCCCGGTTCCGTTCGACGTCACCTTGGCCTGTGGTGGACCCACCTGCAACATGATGACCAGCGTGACGTTCGGCGGCCCCGACCTGTCGACCGTCTACCTCGGCGGCCTGAGGACGACGTCGGTGCCGTGTTTCGACAGCCCGGTGCCGGGTCTCCCGATGGTTCACTGGTAGCAGCGCCGAGCAACGTTTTGGCGGGCTTCGGACGCGATGGGATCCGAGGTGCCCCGGACACGGGCCGACCACGGCTGAACGGAGGGTGATATGCTTAAGACGGTACGTCGGATCGTCACCACCAACGACGATGACGGCAAGTCGTGCGTCTGGATGGACGGCGAGGCCGCGAACACGATCACGGTCCTGACCGAATTGTGGATGACGCAGGCCGGGGACGCGAACCACAGTGACGGGATCGACCAAGGCGCCCGCTCGCGCTCGCTCGAACCGCCGCCGGGCGGCACGGTATTCAGGTTCTTCCAGATCGCGCCGGAAGCGACGGTGGCGCATCTCTCGACCGACGAGAGGCGAAAGGCTGACGCCGACTGGTTCGCGTCCATGAACGCCTCGCATCTCCAGCCCGATACGTCCCATCATTCGGCCATGCACCGCTCGCCGACGACCGACTACATTGTCCTGCTGTCCGGCGAAATCACCCTGGTGCTCGAGAAGGAAGAGCGGACCTTGAAGCCCTTCGACGTTGTGATCCAGAGGGGCACGAACCATGCCTGGGTGAACCGGGGCAGCGAAGACGCTCTGCTCATGGCGGTGCTCGTCGATGCCGCCGGCCGCGGAGGGAATGGATCATGAGCGACATCCCAGGAGTAAGGCGGGTCGCGGTGGTGGGCGCCGGGACCATCGGTTCGAGCTGGGCCGCGCTGTTCCTGGCCAAGGGGCTGGACGTCATCGTGACCGACGCCAATCCCAACGCCGAGGGCGCTCTGCGCCACTTCGTCGAGGCAGCGTGGCCGGCCCTGACGACCTTGGGCTTGGCGCCCGACGCCACCCCAGATCGCCTGACGTTCCAGCCCGATCTCGGCCTCACCTGCGAGGGTGCGGACTTCGTCCAGGAGAACGCGACCGAGCGCGAGGCCCTGAAGGCCGCGCTGTTGACCGACATCGATGCCGCCACCCGTCCGGAGGTCGTCATCGCGTCGAGTTCTTCGGCGCTCACGGTCACCAGCATGCAAAGCCGTTGTCGCCATCCAGACCGGGTCGTGCTGGGTCACCCCTTCAATCCGCCCCATCTCGTTCCACTCGTCGAAGTCGTCGGCGGGGAGCGGACGTCGGCCGAAGTGCTCGATCGCGCCACGGCCTTCTACGCGGCCTTGGGTAAAACGCCCGTACGGTTGAACAAGGAAGTCTACGGGCACATCGCGAACCGGCTCCAGGCAGCGGTGTTCCGGGAGGCGATCAACCTGCTGGACCAGGGGGTCGCGTCGCTCGCCGACATCGACCGCGCCATGGCCGATGGACCCGGGCTGCGGTGGTCCCTCATGGGGCCGTTCCTCACCTTCCATCTCGGGGGCGGACAGGGCGGCATGGCGAGCTTCATGACCCAGTTCGCACAGATGCAGACGGACCTGTGGAGGGATCTCGGGGATCCGGTGCTCGACGAGAGGCTGCAGAGGGTCGTCTGCGAGAAGATGGAGGCTGAAACAGCCGGACGGAGCGTCGCCGACCTCGCTGCCGAGCGCGATCGCTTGATCCTCTCCGTTCTCGCCGCCCGGACCTCTCGGTAGACCATCGCGTCGCCGGTCCGGTCTCGCCAACCAAACAATCGGCTCCCGTCGACCCACCCCAGTCGAAGCACTCACCTGTCCTCCGTCTGTGAACCGCTGAACGCGGCATCTACACGCTCTGATATCGCCAAAAGTTCATCAATGACCGGCTTATGCTTGGAATACACTTTGTTTTAAGCGGCAGCTTCTAGCCGATCCGCGATGGCGAAGAGGTCGTCTTGCGCTGACATGAAGCATCCAGGAACTGTCGTCTGTGAACCTACCATCCTCTCGATGCACGTGCGAGTGCGCGCGCGGACCGTTCGCTCGCGCTCAGGCTCGCGCTCATCCAAGGCCGGCGGCCGGGTCTGAGGTGGTCGTACTCCCGCTACGGATCGGCTCAATGCTCCTCCGTGCCGCGGTAGTCGTCGATCCACGACGGAATCCTGGTCACGAGTGAGGGCTTCTCCTGCTCGACGGTGATCTGCGTGTAGAACCCGCAGTCGCCGCGCTTCAGCAGAGCACGGGCGTTGTCGACCTTCGGCCCGGTTGCCACGAGCCAGAACGCGGCCAAAGTCATCACCGTGCTGCCCTCATCCTCACGGTGTCGATTCGGCAGCATGCCCTCTTAGAGAAAGCGCCGTGTGAACCCCCGCGGGTCCATGTCGGGGTGCATCTCCACCTCGGTCTGCCACTCGGCAATCATGGCATCGAGGTCGACGGTGTTCACGCCGATAGAGAGGCTCGCCTCGCCCACCAGGATGTGCAGGTCGGCTTGGCCCGCGACGCGCGCCAGATCCTTAGCTAGACGGCGTCGAGCGAGATCCGCATCGTCCCACTTAGAGTCTGAGATGCGAGCGCCCGCGAGCCGACGATCTGGGCTGGTTACGTCTGCGTGTGCCCCATGTCGCGCGCAGCAGAGCGGATCATCTCCAGCGGGATTGATGGCGCCACGGGGAAGTGCTCCCGCTTATGGGCGTCGATCAGCGATGACGAGACATCGAGCCTGCCGTCTTCGGGACTGCCATCGACGAACCCCAAAGACGCTCCACTTCGGCGATCGCGTCATGGAGGTCTGCGTCGGTCGGAGGGTCGTCGGCAGTGTCTCGGCAGACGATGAAAACGTCAGATCTGGCATACGCCGAGGGGATCGACGCGGCCGTATTCGGCATGAGTGCCGACGGACAAACGCTCGCAGTCGAGGTTGAGCCCTCCCACACCCTCGACAAGCACGACCTCGCCGATACCGGCCGGCTTCCTGACCGCGACGGCGGCCTGGTATTCGGGTGAGTGATAGTAGGTTTGGGCCGCCTCGAAAGACTCGAATTCCAGCACGACATTGCGAGGCCGGGCTTCGCCTTCGACGGCCTCCTGGCGCCCCCCGCGCACCAGGAACGTGGCGCCGTATCGCTGGACCGCCACCGAAGCCAGTTCGGCATAGCGCCTGTCGGTTTCCGGATCCGTCACGGTCATCCGGACGATCATATACCCCTTGGGCATGGACGCTCTCCCTGGAGCCCGGGGCGACACCGGCCGATCCGACGATCCCCCGCAACCTGCTCGCCCCGTTTCGGCGGGGCAAGGGTTGTTGGGCCAGAAAGCTTACGCCGTCAAAACCGCAATGGCGCGACGTTCGCCTTCAGATCACGACGACGCGGGTCCCGACACGCACGCGATTGTAGAGGTCACTCACGTCCGCGTTGAGCAGGCGGATACAGCCCGACGAGACGTTGGTGCCGATCGTATTGGGCTCGTTGGTGCCGTGGATGCGATAGAGCGTGGATCCGAGGTACATGGCGCGGGCGCCGAGTGGGTTCTCGATACCGCCCGCCATGTGGCGCGGCAGGTCCGGGCGGCGTCCCAGCATTTCCGCCGGCGGAGTCCAGTCCGGCCATTCGCGCTTGGCCGTGATCGTGTGCATGCCCGACCATAGGAAACCCGGCTTGGCCACGCCGATGCCGTAGCGCAACGCGTGGCCGCTGCCCTCGACGAGGTAGAGAAACTTCGACACCGTATCGATGACGATCGTGCCGGGCTCCTGGCCGCCCGAATAGGCGACCTCCTGGCGGCGGAACATCGGGTCGATCTCGGCCTGGACCGGCTCCGCGACCGCCGCGCCGCCGTCGTAGGCCGTCGGAGTGTAGCGGGCGCGCGTCTCGTAGGCGGCACCATTGGGGACGGGCGCCCCGAAGCCGAAGCCGCCGTAACCGTCGCGTGCCGGCGCGCGGTAGACGGGAGGTGCGGCGTAGCGATAGCCCGCTCGCGCTTGCCCGTAACCGCGGCCTTCCGGAGGACGCGCATGAGTGGCGAGGAGCGTGCGGCCGTCGGGTCCGTCGATGGGCGCCACCCTGGCCGGGAAGTAGGGTGGCGGCACGCGGGGGTGCGGCACGGGCCGGCTCTCGTTGCCGGTGATCATATATTGCACGACGCCTCCGCCGTAGTCGCCCTGCGGCGGCGGCGGCTCGGTCCCCTGCGACCAGGCGATAGGCGTCTGCGGATCGGGATTGGGAATGTAGACGTCGACGCCCGTGCCCGGTCCGATGCCGGGGATCCCGACCGCATGCGGGCCGGACCCCCCGGCCTTCGCGCCGCCCGTGGAGGCCGCCGCCAGGGCCACGAGGCCCAGCAGGGCCCAGCCGCTCGATACAACACAGCGCTTCATTGCCGACATCCAGAGCCACGAGGAGGGTTCTTGCAGCTCCGGACAATACACCTCAAATGCAAGGCGATAATGGTTATCGTTATCCATGGTTACGGAGACTATAAGCTAAACAGAACGCTAAACGACATGGTCAATGGTGGGTAAAGGCGAGGCGTCGCCGTCGGCCGGGCGGCGCCAACGTGCCGGCAGGTTCGCCAGCGCAAGGCTGCGCAAGCCGGCGAGATCGAAAAGGGCGACGATGCCGCCGTAGACCAGCGTGCCGAGCCCCACCTGTAGCAGCAGGGTCGCGAGGCCCGGAGGCAGCGCGCGCAGGGGCAGGAGACAGGCCGCCATTGCGCCGGCGCCGAGCAGGGTCGCGAAGAGGTCGCGCGGCGCCGGCCAGGAGGCTCCCAGCAGGCCGGCGGCCGCGATCAGCGCCAGAAGTCCGCTGCCGAGCGCCGCCGAGAGCGCCACCGCGTAACCGACTGCGCCGGCACTCGCCGGCATGGCGAGGCTCAAACCGATATTGGCGGCGGCGGCGATCGAGGCGGTGACGATCAGCGGTTTGGTCTTCGTCCGGATCTGGAACACCGGATGGAGGGCGTAGTGGATCAGTGGGTAGCAGAAGAAGCCGGGCAGCAGGAAGGTGAAGAACTGCGCGAAGGGGCCCCGGAAGTCCGGCGGGACGACGAGTTGCTGAAAGGACGGGAGCACCAGCCAGGCGCCCATGCAGGTCGGCGCCACGATGGCCACCACGACCCCCATGTTGCGGCCGATCTGCAGGCGCGATGCAGCCGCGCCATGAACCTCGTCGGTGCGGACGGCGAGCTGGAACAGCAGGACGTCGAGCGTCGAGCCGATCGCCAGAACGATGCGGATGCCGAGGTCGTAGGCCAGCGAGAACTGGCCCGACTCGGCGAAGCCGAAACGCTGCGCGATCAGGGCCCGATCGACGAGCGGGATGACCTGATAGAGCATGTTGGCCATGACGATCGGAATGGCGTAGCGCAGGGCTCGGGACGCGAGGTTGCGTTTCGCGGCGCGGGGCGACGAGCCGGCGTCGGTGAGCAAGCGCCGCGAGGCGAGCAGCGATCCCGTCATCGACAGGCAGATGCCGGTCAGCGCCATGGCGGCCGAGCCGAACCACCAGGCCCCGCCCACGGTCAGCAGCAGCGACAGGACGTTCTTGCCCATGATGATCCGGGCATAGAGACCGTCGAGGAAGCGGGCGCGTACCAGCGCCGTATTGTAGTCGAAGAGCCCGTTGGCCACCGCGGCCCCGACCGCGAGGCCGATCAGCGAGTGCGACAGCGGGATCTGAATATCGCTCACCAGCACGAAGAGCGTAACGCCGCTCAGCAGCGCGATGAGGATCGCGAAACTGGCGTCGAGCGTGGCGCGCAGGTCGGGGCTCTCGAGCCGGGCTCGCTCCGAGTAGAACCGCGTGGCGGCGAGCCGCAGCCAGTCGAACATCAGGGTCTGGATCACCTGACCGACCGCCAGCGCCAGGGCCATCCGGCCATATTCGGCCGGCCCGAGAAAACGCGCCAGCAACAGGCCGATGACGAAATTCATCAGCGTGTTGCTGATGAAGGGCAGAATGATCTTCATGCCTCAGCCAAAGCAGAACCTGCCGTCTCGGGCTACCCCGGCGACCTTGAGGACAGCGGAGAGGGTCGAACGGAGCTGCACGCGACGCACACCGTGCGAACGCGCGCGACGGCGCACAGCCTTTGCTGATCCTGTCCGGCAGTGATCAACAAACGGTAACGGTCGGTGGTGTCAGGAGGCCGGATCGAGCGGCGATGGCGCTGCGCCGCTGTTCTGCAGAAGGTGAGGTTCCACGGTCCCGTTGGGGCTGATCCGGTCGATGAGGCCCGGCAGCACCCTGGCCAGCATCCCGGACAGCTGATCGGGCTGCACGCCGTAATGTGCCGCCATCTCGCCGATCTTGCCGTGGCCGATCGCCTGGGCGACACCCTCGGCCGACACGGGCTGGTTCGGCCCGGCTCCGAGCCAGGACTGCACCTGCTCGCCGTAGCCCGCCTGCTGCAGCTTCCCGACGATCCCCTGGACACCACCTGTCTGCTGCAGGGCCTGCTGTGCCATGGCTTCGGCGCCGCCGTGCTGTTCGACGAAACTGCCCAACGCGCTGCCGAGGGTGCCGAGAATGCTCATGGGGATGGGTCCGTTGCGGATGTTGAGCCATGCTAGGGCCGAAGCCGATCCGACGCAAACACGAGAGCCCCTCCCTTTCGAACGCCAGGACTATGCGTCGCGCCGAGGTTTTCGTTTCGGTGCTGGTGTGTGTCGGTTGCGGCATGACACACGAGAATGAACCACCAACTCGCGCTCAGGTCGAACCGGAGAAAGCCGATGCCCGATTTGTCGAGGTCGACGGTCGCTCACCATGCGCCGCGCGTCGGGGCCTGTATCGCTCTCGCGGGACTTCTCGGCACCGTCGTCGCGGTGAAGGCCGAGGAGGCCGGACCGCTGCCCTTTCTGCCCGTGTTCGTGCAGGACTGGGAGGGCGGGCAGGCGAAGGTCGACAGCAAGGGCGTGACGGTTCAGTCCGCCGACGGCGATGTGAAGTTCCTGGTCGGCGGACGTCTGCACTACGATCTCGGCACGGCGTCTGTGTCTCCGAAGCTCGGCCACACGCAGCCCTCCGAGGATGGTTCGATCCGCCGTGCCTGGATCGAGCCGCAGCTCGTTTTCAGCAACGGTGTCGCGCTCTCGTTCCAGTACGATTTTTCGCAGACAACCACGCCCATCAACGACGCCCTGATCTCCTACAAGGGAGCGTCGCCGTTCATCCTCGTGGCGGGCAACTTCAAGGAGCCGTTCAGCCTCGACCAGCTGCAATCCAACAATGTGACCTTGTTCACCGAACGCTCGTTGCTCGACGCTTTCGCCCCCGGCCGCGATTTCGGCGCCCTCGCGGGCGTCCATGGCGATCGCTGGACGCTGGCGGG
>JAYVMK010000538.1:0-5460 GCA_043758995.1 Lichenibacterium sp.
TCAGCGGCGCGATGCTGTCGGCCTCGTTGGGATCGAAATCCACCTCGGTCGAGAGCTGTTCGGCCTCGGCCACGCGACGCGGTCGGGTGGCGATGCCGAAGGCTTCCGCGGTCTCGAGCGTGTCGAGGATGTGGAGGTAATGCGCCCAGGTTTCGGCAAAATCCTCCCAGGCATGGGTGGTGGCGTAAGCGGAGACGAAACTGTCGCGCCAGTTGGGCGGCGTCCCTTCCGCGTAGTGCCGCTTCAGAGCCTCGCCGTAATCCTCCCGGTCATCGCCGAAGACCTCCCGGCAAGCCTTCAGTGCCGGCGTGTCGCGCACGAGTCTGTCCCAGTAATAGTGCCCGATCTCGTGGCGAAAGTGCCCGAGCAGCGTGCGGTAGGGCTCATGCATGGTCTTGCGACGCTGTTCCCGCTCCGCATCGTCCGCCTCGGCGAGCGCGATGGTGATGCGACCGTCGTCATGGCCCGTCATCACATGCTGGTCCGGACTCGCATCCTCCATGAACTCGAAGACGAGGCCCTCCTTCGGGTCCTCGCCTCGGGTGACGCGCGGCAGCTTCAGGGCCAGCAGAGTGTAGAACAGGCGGTGTTTGGCGATCTCGATCAGCCGCCAGAGCTCGAGATTGCCCGGCTTGGCCAGATCCGGAACCGTGTGATTGTGACGGCAGGCGAGGCAATATTGTCCGTCGTGGTCATCGGGAACCAGCCAGTTGCAGACATCGTGCTCGGCATTGGCGCAGAACCGGAAGCTCCGCGACATGTCGCCTTTGATCTGCCAGATCCGGTCGGCGGCATCGCCGACCTGGACCACGGAATAGAGGTCCTGGTCTTCCGGAACATAGCCGAGGCGATGCCCACATTTTTCGCAGGTCGTGTTCTCGAAATACAGTGTCTGGCAACAAACCTGGCAATCGAACAGTTTCATGGCAGAGAGCTCACGGTCGGGGAGGCGGGCTGTCCGGAAAATGCTCCGGTCCGACTCGGCGTCACCTGACTGAACGCCTCTGGCCCCCTGGGGATCCAGAGCGTGACGCTCGCCTCCGCCAGCGCGTCCGTCATCAGTCGGGCTCTCGGTCCCGATAGAAGCGCGACATCTGCTCGAACCAGTCGTGGCGCGCCGCGATATGGGACTGGCCGGAGGCTCTGACCGGCAGTCGCAAGGTTTCGAGGAGCTCCGCGATTTCCTGGCGGGCCGCCATCTGCGAATTGGTGAGCACGCCGCCTTTGGCGCCTTCTTCGATGGGATCGAGCGCCGTGAGCCCGATGGGGAAGAGCTCGCGGAAGATGACGCGATCGTGCAGGCCCTCGGCCGTGCGGAACTGCAGCTCTGTCGCCAGCTTGGCGATGCTGGAGGCGATCTGCCTGGCGTTGTTCGACTGGATCGATGCGATGCGGTTGCGCAACAGAACCCAGTCGATCATGCCGGCATCGACTTGGCGTCGGCGGCGGCGCGCTTCGAGCACGAGGTCCGCGTAATGGGCGATCGCCCCGCGTTTGGCGCGGTCGTGATGCACGCGCGAGAAGACGTCGACGTCGATGAAACTGTCGTTGATCGGCGAGACCAGCGTATCGGCCAAGGAATGGGCGAGGCGCATCAGATAGCTGTCCGAGGCCGGCGTATCGATGACGACAAACTCGTAATCGTGCTCGATCTGTTCGATCGCGCCGGCGAATTCCGAGAATTCGCGCGTCTCGTTATCGGTGACATCCGCCGAATTGCCGCGATCCAGCGCGTGATGAAACGGCATCTCAAGGCTGATCCCGGCCTGCTCCGCCCAGGACAGACGATTTTCAAGGAATCGCGTCAGCGTGCGCTGGCGTGTGTCGAGATCGATCGTCGCGACGCGATAGCCACCCTTGAGGAGACCGATCGTCGTATGGATCGATACTGTCGACTTGCCGGTGCCGCCTTTCTCGTTGGCGACGACGATGACATGTGCCGAGCGCAGGTCCGGTTTCTGGGAATCGGTCGACATGAGTCCGGTCGGTTGGCGCAACCGTTGCGGGCCAGGATGCCCCCGCGGTGGCGAGAAGGGTGTTAGGGCGCTCCCCCGGCTTCGGCGAAGCGCCGGACCGCGACGGGCGCGTCGTAGAGCCAGTCCATGCTCGCGGCCAGCCGGTCGCGACCCAGGCCGGCGATGACGAGATCGCGGAGAGCCGAGGCGGGAGGCCCGAGGTGATAGATGTGCCCTTGTCTGCGCGACTGTGCCTGAACGCGAGCTGTCCGGGAGAGCCGTTGGGACTGATAGGACCTTAATGCGGCACGAAGGTCGGTGGAGGACATGCGGCCGATTGAATCGGCCAGGGTGGCGGCATCCTCGATGGACTGCGCGGCGCCTTGCGCGAGAAACGGCAGCATCGGATGAGCCGCGTCACCCAGCAGCGTGACGGCCCCCTCCGACCAGCGCTGCAACGGCGGCCGATCGAACAAGGGCCATTTCCGCCACGTCGGCGCCGCCGCAACCAGTCGGCGGGCGGCTTCGGACCAGCCCTTGAATGCGGATTCGACCGTTGCCGCGTCGGCCGGCTGCGACCAGAACCCGTCGCCGCGCACCGATGCTCCTTCGTCGATGACGGCGACCACATTCACCATCGTGCCGCCGGCGACGGGATAATGGACGAGGTGGGCTCGCCGCCCGAGCCAGAGGTTCGAGCGTGGCAGGAGGGCTTCGGGCTCGGCCGCCTCGCGCGGAACGAGGCTGCGGAAGGCCGAGCGTCCCGAGGCGCGCGCGTCGTCCAGACCAGAACCGATCATCTGTCGACGGATCGTCGATCGGATCCCGTCCGCACCGACAAGTACGTCCGCCTCAGAGGAAGCGCCGTGGTCTTCGGTGAAACGCAACGCGATCCGGCCGCGCCGCTCCTGATAACCGGTGATGCCGCGGCCGAGCTGCAGGGTGACGGCGGCCGTGTCCGCGATCCGGGCGAGGAGGGCGGCCTGAAGATCCGCCCGGAGCACGACGATGAACGGCGCGCCGTACCGCCCTTCCGCATCGTCGAGCGGGACGCTGGCCAGGACGGCCCCGTCGCGCCCCCTGCGCATCAGCACCTCGGTGGGCGAGACGGCGCTGGTGCGGAGACGATCCAAGACGCCGAGTCGCCGGAGCACCATCGCGGCATTGGGGGAGATCTGGACGCCGGCCCCTACCGGCTCCAGCGAGGCGGACTGCTCATAGACGATAACGCGGACACCGATCTGCGCCAGCGCGAGCGCGGCCGTGAGGCCGCCGATGCCCGCGCCCGCGACCGCAACTTCGAGCATGGTGCCCCTTGAGCTCAGGGCGCGGTGTCGGGCTGGTACTCGCAGGCGGCGGGGTCGGCATGATGGCCGAGAGCCGAGGCGAAGACGTAATGGCTCGAGCAATAGGGACAGATCGCGTCGTCGCTGTCGCCCATGTCGATGAAAGTGTGGGGATGATCGAGCGGCGGCAGCGCGCCCGTGCACATGAACTCCCTGACGCCGATGCGGATCGTCGGGACACCGGGCTCGTTATGGAAATGCGGCGTCTGATGGCTGGCCATAAAGTCCTCGAGGGGCAGGGCGATCGCGGCGCACCATAGGGGCAACGACGGCGCAAGGGTAGGGCGACCTTCACGACTTCAGCCCCGGCGCTTGCGGCAGCGACGTGCCCGCGGCAAGGACTGCGTCTCGCAACTCCAGGGATGTCGACGGCATGGACTTCGATTCAGACGGGCTCAGGATCGCCTTCCGCGACGAAGCCCCGCAAGCGCCCGACCGACGCGAGCCGGTTCTCCTGATCCATGGTTTTGCGTCCTCGGCCCGGACCAACTGGGCCGACACGGGTTGGCTCCGAACGTTGTCCGACGACGGGCGCCGCGCCGTGCTTTTCGACCACCGCGGCCATGGCGCCAGCGACAAGCCGCGTGACCCCGCCGCCTATGCCACGCCCTTGATGGCTGACGACGCTCGCCGCCTGCTCGATCATCTCGGCATCGAGCGGGCCGATATCGTCGGCTATTCGATGGGCGCGCGGGTCGCTGCCTTTCTGGCCCTGTCGGCACCGGATCGGGTTCGCTCGGTCGTGTTCGGCGGCCTCGGGCGCCACCTCGTCGAAGGGGTCGGTCTTCCGTCGGGCATCGGCGATGCCATGGAGGCGGCGTCACTCGACGACCTCACGGATCCGATGCAGCGCATGTTCCGGCGCTTCGCCGAAGCGGGCGGCAACGACCTCAAGGCCCTGGCTGCCTGCATCCGGGGCTCTCGCCAAACCCTGTCCGTCGCGGACGTCGGACGCATCACGATGCCGTGCCTCGTCGCCGTCGGGACCAAGGATCAGGTGGCGGGCGATGCGCGCGGTCTGGCCGACCTGCTGCCCCGCGGCGAGGTTCTCGATATCCCGGACCGGGACCACAATCCCGCAGTTGGAGATCGGGTCTTCAAGTCTGGTGTCTTGGCGTTCCTGGCCAAACGTCCTTGACGGCTTGAACGGAGGAGACCCGCGCAAGAGTGCATTCGTGATGCTCGCAGGCAGGGCTTGTGCCTGGGCCTCGAAACCGTATGTGTTGCTATGGAAAGGCCCTGGCTTCGACGCCGGCGCCCGGAGATTTGGGTCATGTGGCAGAACCAGAGTGCCAAGGTCGTCGAGATGGCGAGCGTCGACCCGCTCTTCGCCCGCATGCGGACGGAGGCCGACGAGATCCTGCGCCGCGAGCCGGCTCTGTCGAAGCTGATCCTTACCGCGGTCCTCAATCACGAATCGCTGGAAGCCGCCGTCATCTACCGTATCGCGGCGCGGCTCGATCACGGAGACGTTCCGGCGATTCTGCTCAGCCAGGCCTTCACCGAGGTGGCTCGGCAGAACCCGGACATTGCGGTGGCGTTCCGGGCCGACATCATGGCCTTCTTCGATCGCGACCCGGCCTGCACGCGGCTTGTCGAGCCGCTGCTGCACTTCAAGGGATTCCACGCCATCCAGACGCATCGGTTCGCCCATGCGCTGTGGCACTTGGGGCGTCGCGACCTGGCGCTGTACCTCCAGAGCCGCTCGTCCGGCGTCTTCGGCACCGACATCCACCCCAACGCGCCGATCGGCAAGGGTATCTTCCTCGATCATGCGACCGGGCTAGTGGTCGGTATGACGGCGGTCATCGAGGACGACGTCTCGCTCCTCCACGACGTCACGCTGGGCGGGACCGGCAAAGAGGTCGGCGACCGTCATCCGAAGATCCGCCACGGCGTGCTCATCGGTGCTGGTGCGAAGGTTCTCGGCAATATCGAGGTGGGGCATTGCTCGCGCATTGCGGCGGGCTCTGTGGTGCTCTCCTCGGTGCCGCCGAAGAAGACCGTCGTGGGGGTCCCAGGTCGGGTCGTCGGCGAGGCGGGCTGCGCGGAGCCGGCCCGGACCATGGACCAGATCATCGCTCAAAAGGCGCCGGATCGCGTTTTCATCGAACAAGGACGGTTTCTGGCCCGGACTGCCGACGAGATCATCTGACGCG
>JAYVMK010000539.1:0-4478 GCA_043758995.1 Lichenibacterium sp.
ACAGCCTTCGTGCGCGCCATGGCGGACCAGCTACGGTTGTCGGCGCGCGGTTTCCACCGCGTGCTGAAACTGGCCCGGACGCTGGCCGACCTCGACGGATCGCGGAGCATCGGCCGGGCGCAACTCGCCGAGGCTCTGTCCTACCGGTCACAGACGGATCGGCGGGTTCGAGCCACCGCCTGAGCCAACCTCCTGCCCAAGCACCGGCTGGACCTCCGGACGTCCGCCGCGCTATGCGCTGCCGGTGCCTGCCGCCCGCATCTGTGGCCGGCGAGGCCCGGAGAACAGCCTGAAATGATGGATCTCACGACGGTTCTGCTCGTGGCCCTCGGCGGCGCATTGGGGACCATCTCGCGCTACCTGATCGCGCTCGTGGCCCTGCCGATCAGCGGCTCGCTGCCCTGGGGGACGATCCTCATTAACATCCTGGGCTCCTTTGTCATCGGCTTCTTCGGGACGCTGACGCTGTCTCACGGACGCTATCCCGTTTCCGAGACGCTGCGGCTCTTCGTGATGGTGGGGTTCTGCGGTGGCTTCACCACCTTCTCGTCCTTCAGCCTCCAGACGCTCGAACTCCTGCGCGCCGGCGCGCTGGGCCGCGCCGCCTTCAACGTCGCGGGTTCGGTGGCGCTCTGCCTCGTCGCGGTGGCGATCGGCCATCTCGCCGGCGCGGCCCTCAACGGCGGTGCGGTCCCGGTCATCCAAGCCAGCATCGAGGACGAAGCTTAGAGCCGACTGCCACGGCGAGGAACGCGACGCGCGAGCACGCCGGGCGGTTACGGGATGGAGCGGGTGCTCCGCGCTCTCCCGCGGCTCCCGATGGTTCTGGGTCGCTTCGCTCCGCTCGCCGTGATGGGAGGATCAGTGCAGGTCGATGCGGACCGGAACGTGGTCGGAGGGTTTGTCGGCGGCGCGCAGGTGCTTGTCGATGGTGACTGAGCGGAGCCGGTCCGCGGCACGCGGCGAGAGCAGCAGGTGATCGATACGGATGCCACGGTCGCGCTGCCAGGCGCCGGCTTGGTAATCCCAAAAGCTGTAGACGCCAGACGCTTCCGTCGTGGCCCGCAGCGCGTCGGTCAGGCCGAGGTTGAGCAGTGTCCTGTAGCGCTGCCGCGTCTCGGGCAGGAACAGGGCGTCGTTGACCCAGGCGGAGGCGTCATAGGCATCGCGCGGCTCGGGGATCACGTTGTAGTCGCCGGCCAGGACGAAACATTCCTCGTCGGCCAGCAGCGCCGCCGCGCGCCGGGTGAGGCGATCCATGAATCCGAGCTTGTAGGGATACTTCTCGGTATCGGGCGGATTGCCGTTGGGCAGGTAGATGCTGGCGACCCGGACGGGGCCGCGGTCGTCACGAACGACGGCTTCCAGATAGCGGGCCTGGACGTCGCTGTCGTCACCCGGGAGCCGCACCAGGATGTCCTCGTCCGATGGCGCGAGATCCCGACGCGTCAGGATGGCGACGCCGTTGAAGCCCTTCTGGCCGTGTACGATGGCGTGATAGCCAGCAGCCTCGACGTCGAGGCGCGGAAAGCTTTCGTCGACGCATTTCAGCTCCTGGAGACAGAGCACGTCGGGCGCCGCCGTCCCGAGGTAGTCGAGAAGGTGGGGCAGCCTCTGGCGCACCGAGTTCACGTTCCAGGTGGCGATCCGCATGGTGTGGTCCTGATTCGTCGAAAGATGTGCGGCTGAAAGGGTCGCTTCAGCCCCAGCGCTTATGCGCCCACATCCACTGATCCGGCCACTGCCGGATGAAGGCTTCGAAGACGGCCTGCACTTCCGCCGTGACGGTGACGAGGTCGGCCTTGCGATCGCCACTGTCGGGCATGGAGACGAGCGCGTAGCTCTGGACGAAGCACACCCCGGCGACGCGGCGAAGGCAGCTCACCAGGATCGGCGATCCGGCGCTGAGGGCGAGAAGCGCCGGGAAGGTCGTGGTGTGGGCCGGCCGGCCGAAGAAGGGCACGACGGCGCCCGCACCGTCGCGAAGATCGGTCAGCAATCCCACGGTGCCGCCATCGCGGATGACGCGCAGGAACCGGCGGGGCACGCCGGGCTCCTTCGGGACGAGGCCGCCGGTATAGAGGGGCGCGCGCAACGCATGGACGTCGGCATCGACCAGCGGATTGCGGAGGCGCTTGTAGATGCTCCAGGGCTGCAGCCCGCTTCGCGTGGCCGGCGCAATGGCGAGTTCCCAATTGGCCAGATGGGCTGCGCAGGCGACCTTGCCCCCCGGCCAGGCGCGCCATGTGTCGAAGGCCGCCTTGTTCTCGAAGGTGACGCGGTCGCTCTCCACGATCTCGGGCAGGAAGAAGGCTTCGGCGAAGGTGCGCCCGAGGTTCTCCCACATGGCGCGTACGATAGCTTCGCGGGACGCCGGCGTGGTCTCGGGCATTGCGAGGGCGAGATGGTTCAGCGCGCGACCATGACGTTTCGACCACGGCGCCACGACCCGCCAGATCCGTCCCGACACCGCAGAGGCGCGCTCAAGGCCGAGAGACCGGCACAGGGTTCCGGCGGTGCGGAACAGCACGCGTTCCAAACGGTGGCTGGTTAGGCGCCAGGCGGATCGCATCGAGGTCCGAAATCAGGAAATCCCAATCCTGGACCCATGAACGATGCAACGACACCGTGCAACCCACGAAGTCATCCCATGGCGCTGTCGGCGCCCGGCATCAGACCTTGCCGCATGGCGAAGCGGCGGAGCGGACCGATACCGCTCATGGCGAGAAGCCCGGCGCCGCGCAGGAAGTCCGTCGGCATGCGATCGTCGAGGATGGCACGGTTGAGCCAGTCGACGCCGAAACTCCGTGCCGCGATATCGCCGGTTCGACTCCGCGCATAGCGGTCGAGCACGGAGGGGCTGCCGAGATCCTCGCCGGCGCGCCGAGCGTCCGTGAGGACATCGACCAGGGTCGCGGCGTCGCGCAGGCTGAGGTTGAGCCCCTGGGCGCCTATAGGCGCCATGGCATGCGCCGCCTCGCCGGCCAACGCCGTGCGGGGACCGACGAGGCGATCGGCCTTGAGGCTGCCGATGGGAAAGCGGCCGATCGGATCTACCACGCGAATGCGTCCGAGCAGCATCCGGCTCTGCCGCTCGATGTCCCGCGCCAGTCGCTCGGGCGACAGTTCGGCACGGCGCTCGGCCGCTTCCGGTGTCATTCCCCAGACGAGGCTCGAGCGATGCGGAGCCTCGGCGGTGGCGGGCAGGGGGACAAGCGTGAAGGGCCCCTGCCGCGTGTGGAACTCGGTCGAGACGTTCCGGTGCGGCCGATCGTGATGCAGCGTCGTCGTCAGCGCCTCTTGTCGGTAGGCCACCTCACGGGCCGCGATGCCGGCCGCCTTGCGCGCCGAGGAGCGTCGTCCATCGGTCGCCACCAGGACGGACCCCATGAGGCCGATGCCGTCCGGTCCCCCGGCGGAGACGTGATCGGGACCGAGGATGAAATCCTCGATCCGGCCGGAAATCAGACTGAGATGAAGCGTGCCCGCCGCCGCTTCGGCCAGGGCTTCGACCAGAAGGTGGTTCTGGATGTTGTAGCCGAAACAGTCACGTCCGATCTCGCGGGCGTCGAAGTCGAGAGGCGGGCCACGGAACAGCGATCCGGTGTCGTCGACGAGGCGCATGACCCGCAGGGGCTCTGATAAGGAGCTTAATTGCGGCCAGACGCCGAGCCGTGCCAAGAACCGCACGGAGCCTTCGAGGAGCGCCACCGTCCGTCCGGTGGGTCGCTTGTCCACCGTCCCAACGAGCGACACCGTGAGCCCTGCCTGCGCCAGAGCGATGCCGATCGAGAGACCCACGGCACCGGCCCCGACCATGACGACGTCGGAGACGAGAGGCGCCGTCACGGCGCCGCGGAGGCTCGAATCGGTCATGGGCGAGGGCTCCGGGCGGCTCAGGGGTTATCCGTCACATAAAGGGCGGCTCTCCGCTGCGGCAACCGCGGCGTTGACGCGCTCCGTCGTCTCACCCTCCGGAGCGTTCCCATGGTGATGGACTTCGACTGGGTTTTCACGCCTTCGGGTTGGCTGGCGCTCGCCACGCTCACCGCCATGGAAATCGTGCTCGGCATCGACAATGTGATCTTCGTATCGCTGATCGGTGAGCGCCTTCCACCCGTCAAAGCCCGGATCGCCCGCATCTTCGGGCTGAGCCTCGCCTTCGTGTTCCGCATCGCCTGCCTCGGCGGACTGACCTGGCTCATCGCGCTGACGAAGCCCGTCGTCACGATCTACGATCATTCCCTGTCCTGGCGCGACATCGTGCTGGCGACGGCGGGGCTGTTCCTCATCGTCCAGGCGACGCTCGAGATCCATGCCGAGATCGACGATGACGACGAGTTCGGCGAGAAGGTGCCGAAGCCGCGGGCCATGTCGCTGGTGATCCTCAACATCGCCGTCATGGATCTCGTCTTCTCCTTCGACTCGATCCTCACCGCCATCGGCATCGCGCGCGACCTCACCGTCATGGTGGTGGC
>JAYVMK010000540.1:0-3825 GCA_043758995.1 Lichenibacterium sp.
GCGCTCGTCGGCGAAAACGGCGCCGGCAAGACCACGATCGTCAAGCTCCTGTCGCGCCTCTACGACCCGACCGAGGGACGCATCACGGTCGACGGGATCGATCTCCGGGACTTTGCGCTCGACGATCTGCGCAATCGCGTCGCCCTGATCCTGCAGGATTTCGTTCGCTACTCCTTCACGGCTGCCGAGAATATCGAGGTCGGCCTGATCGCCGAAGCCGGCAACCGCTCGAAAGTCGAGGAGGCGGCGGGCCGCGCTCTGGCGGATGGCGTCATCGCGCGGCTGCCGCAGGGCTACGAGCAGCCGCTCGGGCGACGCTTCAAGGACGGTGTGGAACTGTCCGGGGGCGAGTGGCAGAAAATGGCCATTGCGCGCGCTTACATGCGGGACGGCGCCGTGCTGGTCCTCGACGAACCCACCGCGGCCCTCGATGCACGGGCCGAGTACGAGGTGTTCCGGCGCTTCCGCGACCTGGCCCAGGGCCGAACCTGTCTGATCATCTCGCACCGGTTCTCGACTGTGCGCATGGCCGACAGGATCGTGGTGCTGGAGGAGGGACGCGTCGAGGAACAGGGCTCCCATGCCGAGCTGTTGGCGCGGGGCGGCCGCTATGCGGCGCTGTTCGAGTTACAGGCCGCGGGTTATCGGTGAGGGGATTCACAGTGAGGTGATCGTCTCCCTAAACGGGAGGGGAGTCGTGGCAAGGGGGTGTAAGGTCGTCAGCGGGGTCGAATGAGCGGCACTGCGGCGCCTGACCCATTCGACCCCGGCTAAGCCAAGGCTGCCCTCCACGTCGGGGGCAGGTCGCACCCACCCCCTGGCGTCTCAATTGTCCCGAATATGCAGGTCGAACCGCTTGTTGATCATCAGCGCGCCGAGCGTGCAGACCGAGCCTGACAGCAGGTAGACCGCCACGGCCCAGAGGCCGAACTTCTCGACGCCGGCCAGCGCCACCAGCGGCGCAAAGCCGGCGCCGATCAGCCAGCCGAGGTCGGAGGTGATGGCCGATCCCGTGTAGCGATTATGGCTCGAGAAATTCGACGCCACGGCCCCGGCCGCCTGGCCGAAGGACAGGCCGAGCAGGCCGAAACCAACCAGGATGAAGATTGTGTGGCCGGTCTGGTCGCCGCCGAGCAGCATCGGGGTGAAGAGCGCGAAGATGCCGATCAGCACCGCGCAGGTGCCGAGCAGGTTACGACGACCGATCCGGTCCGCCAGCAGGCCCGACAACATCACGGTCACGGCCAGAACCACGGCACCGACCATCTCGAGTTCGAGGAAGGCGGCCGGCGTCCGGTCTGTGTAAAGTTCGGCATAGGACAGCGGGAAGATCGTCACGAGGTGGAAGAGTGCGAAGGACGCCAGCGGCACGAAAGCGCCGATGAGGATGTCGCTGCCCTGCTTCTGGAACAGCTCCGAGATCGGCGCCGGCACGAGGTCGCGGCGCTCCAGAAGCTCCTCGAACTCTTCGGTGGCGACGAGGCGCAGGCGGGCAAAGAGCGCCACGACGTTGATCGTGAAGGCGACGAAGAACGGATAGCGCCAGCCCCAACCGATGAAGTCCTCGGTCGAAATGTTGAGGAGGAAGAAGGCGAAGATACCGGCCGCGACGATGAAGCCGATGGGCGCACCGAGCTGCGGCACCATGGCATACCAGCCGCGGCGATTCTGCGGAGCGTTGAGCGCCAGCAACGACGCGAGACCGTCCCATGCGCCACCGAGCGCCAGACCCTGGCCGATGCGGAACATGCAGAGCAGCGCGATGGAGGCCCAGCCCCAGTCGGCGAAGCCGGGCAGGAAGGCGATGGAGGCCGTCGATCCGCCGAGTAGGAACAGAGCGATCGTGAGCTTCACGCCACGGCCGTACCGACGGTCGATCTCGAGAAAGATGATGGAGCCGACAGGGCGCGCCACGAAGGCGAGGCTGAACACCATGAAGGAGTAGATCGTACCGGTCAGCGCGTCGGTGAAGGGAAATATCAGCGCCGGAAAAACCAGGACGCAGGCGAGGCCGAAGACGAAGAAGTCGAAGGCCTCGGATGTGCGGCCGATGACCACGCCGAGGGCGATTTCGCTGGGCGAGATATGGCCGGTATCGGCATGGATAAGCCGGGCATCGCGCTCCAGCGTCCCTGTCGATGCCGTTCCTGGAACGCTGTTGACCATCCTGGTCTCCTTCTGTCGCCGCCGACGCCACGGCGCGCCCTGCGAGGCGCCTCGGCCCGCACCACGATCTCCGCGGGTCACGGCGCATGCCACGCGCGGCGGCATCCCGCAAACCATTTCGTGCATGGCACGCATACCCCCGGCGCGGCCGGGCGTCCAACGCCCCTGGCCTGGACAAAACGTCCAATGCTATGAGGGCGCCATCGACCGTACATCACACTCGATCCTTCCAACAGGTGGTCCGCCCGTGAGAGTCTTGCGTTTCCTCGGCCTGCTCCCGGTCTTTGCCCTGCTGGGCGGCTGCGACATGGTCCTGATGAATCCTTCGGGCGACGTCGCCTTGCAGGAGCGCAACCTCATCATCGCCTCGACGGCGCTCATGCTGCTCATCATCCTGCCGGTGATGATCGCGACGGTTTTGTTCGCCTGGCGTTATCGGGCGTCCAACACCAAGGCGGCCTACGCGCCGGACTGGCACCATTCGACCCAGCTCGAAGTGCTGATCTGGACGGCGCCGCTGCTGATCATCATCGCGCTCGGCGCGCTGACCTGGATCAGCACCCATGTGCTCGACCCGTTCCGTCCGATCGGCCGGATCGACGCATCCCGCCCCGTCGTGGTCGGCACCAAACCGCTCGAAGTCGATGTCGTGTCGCTCGATTGGAAATGGCTGTTCATCTATCCCGAGCAGGGCGTCGCCACCGTGAACGAGCTCGCAGCGCCGATCGACCGGCCGCTCGACTTCCACATCACCTCGGGCACCGTGATGAACACGTTCTTCATCCCGGCGATGGCGGGCCAGATCTACGCCATGGCGGGAATGGAGACGCGGCTTTCGGCCGTGATGAACAAGGTCGGTACCTATTCGGGCTACTCCGGCATGTATTCGGGTGCCGGCTTTTCGGACATGAACTTCAAGTTCAATGCCATGCAGCCGCAGGACTTCGACGCCTGGGTGGCCCGCGCCAAGCAGGCCGATATGACGCTCGATGCCGCCCGCTTCATGCTTCTGTCGAAGCCGAGCGAGAAGGTCCGGCCGCAGTTTTACGCCTCCGTTCAGCCGGACCTGTTCACCAAGGTCGTCAACATGTGCGTCGACCCCGGCAAGATGTGTGAAGGCGAGATGATGGCGATCGACACCACGGGCGGTGTCCCGGGCGAGAAGGGTGCCGAGAACCGCGAGAAGCTGATCTACGACGGCGCGCGCCTGAACGAAGGCAACGAAGGCCCCGGCGCCACCTTCCCGGCCTCGGGCCGTCCGCCCAACACGTTGAAGAACGCGCCCCAGGGTATGGAGCCCACGTTGCAGGCGCCCGACGTCAATCCGCAAGGTCCGCAGCACGATGACGCGCAGGGCAAAGGCACGCCCGAGGTGGACGGCATGCCGGTGAACGGCGATATGAAGATGAAACCCGCGCCCACTCAGATCAATCCGCACTGAATTCTACGTCCCGACGTCTGACTCGAACGAGCCCTGCCCATGTTCGCGAACATCGACCTGCAGCAACTTATCTTTGGGCGCCTGACGCTTGAAGCCATTCCCTATCACGAGCCCATTCTCATCGTGACGTTCCTCGGCGTTGCCGTCGGCGGTGCGGCGTTGCTGGGCGCGCTGACCTATTTCAAGCTCTGGACTTATCTCTGGAAGGAGTGGTTCAC
>JAYVMK010000541.1:0-3812 GCA_043758995.1 Lichenibacterium sp.
GCCCTTGAGCACCTTTACCGCTGGGCTGATGGACGGTCGGCTTGGTTCGAGATGCGCGCCTATCCGGTCCCGGACGGGCTCGCCATATTCTATCGAGACGTATCCGACCGTAAGCGGACCGAGAAGGCGCTTCGTGATCGCGAGGAACGGCTCAGGCTCGTGGTCGAAGGGGCGACGGATTACGCCATCCTGACGGTCGACGCCGACCGTCAAATCACAAGCTGGTCGGCTGGGGCGCAGGCCACCTTCGGCTATCCTGCCCACGAGGCGGTCGGTCAACCGATGGACATGTTGTTTACGCCCGAAGACCGCGCCGGCGGGCGGCCCGCGATCGAGATCGAGACGGCGGAGCTCGAGGGTATGTGCCTGAACGTGCGTTGGCACGTGCGAAAGGATGGCAGCCAAGTCTACGTGGACGGCACCGTCCGGCCGCTTCGGAGCGAAAGCGGCCTGATCATCGGGTATCTCTTGATCGTTCGGGACGAGACCGGGCGCCGCCAAGCTGACGCGGCGCTTCGGGAGGAAACTCGAACTCTTGAAACCTTGAACCGCACCGGGACGGCGCTCGCCGCCGAGCTGGATCTCGAACGCCTCGTGCACATGGTGACAGACGCCGGCGTCAACCTGACCGGCGCTCAATTCGGCGCCTATTTTCACAACATCATGGACGAGACTGGTGAGCGACTGCACCTCTTCACTCTGTCGGGCGCAGACCGCGCTGCCTTCGAGTCCATGGGTCGTCCGCGCGCCACGGCGGTATTCGGGCCGACTTTCCGCAACGAGGGGCTGATCCGGTCGGACGACATCCTCGCTGATCCGCGCTACGGTTTGTCCGCGCCACACCGCGGCATGCCAAAGGGACATCTACCCGTGCGCAGCTACCTCGCCGTGTCCGTCGTGTCCCGGTCGGGCGAAGTTCTCGGGGGCCTGCTGTTCGGACATCCGGAGCCCGGCCGGTTCAATCAACGACACGAACGGCTGATGACCGGCATTGCGTCGCAGGTTGCAGTCGCTATCGACAACGCGCGCCTGTTCCAGGCCACGCAGCGCGAAATCGAGCAGCGCCGGAACGTCGAGGCTCGACTGCGGCACAGCGAGGCGGAACTGAGGGCAGTCTTCGACGCGGTGCCGGTTGGAATCGTGCTCGCGGATGCGCCATCCGGCCGAATCACGGGAGGCAACGAGCGGGTCGAACGGATCCTGGGCCACCCGGTGTTGCCTTCACCCGACATCGCGAGCTACCGGGAATGGGTTTGCCATCATGCCGACGGACGACGCGTCGAGGGACACGAGTTTCCGCTCGCACGGGTGATCGCCGGGAAGGACGACCACGCGCGACTAGAAGTGCTGTATCGGCGCGGTGACGGTCGCAGTTCGTGGGTGCGCTTTATCGCAGCGCCGGTCCGAGACGAAGCGGGCCGGGTCACCGGCGGCGTTGTGGCGGCGCTCGACATCGACCGCGAGCGAAGGGCTGCAGCGGCGCTCCGCGATCTGAACGGCACGCTGGAGCGCGTGGCAGAGGAGCGAAGCGTCGCTTTCCATCGCGTCTGGGTGAACTCGCGCGACCTGCTTGTCGTCATCGGTGGCGACGGCATTTTCCGGGCGATCAACCCCGCCTGGACCACGATCCTCGGCCACCCACCCAACCAAGTAGTCGGGCGTTCGTTCCGGGATTTCGTCTGGCCCGAGGACGCCGCCCTGACACAGGATGGGCTCGACGCGGCGGCGGGTACGGGCGACCTCACGAACTTCGAAAATCGCTACACCCACAAAGACGGCTCGCCGCGCTGGATCTCATGGCGGACCTCGACCGAAGGGGATCTGGTTTACGCGTACGGTCGGGACGTCACGGCCGAAAAGGAACAGGCCGAAGCGCTCGCGTCTGCCCAGGAGGCCTTGCGTCAGTCGCAGAAGATGGAGGCGGTCGGGCAGTTGACTGGCGGTCTTGCCCACGACTTCAACAACCTTCTCACCGGTATATCGGGCAGCCTCGACCTCCTACAGCGGCGCGTCGCCCAAGGCCGGATCAACGATCTCGACCGCTACCTGATCGCGGCTCAGGGATCGGCAAAACGTGCCGCTGCTCTAACTCATCGTCTGCTCGCCTTCTCGCGTCGGCAGACGCTCGATCCGAAGCCCACCGACGTCAACAGGCTCATCCTCGGAATAACCGATCTGGTCCGTCGGACGGTCGGGCCGGAAATCACGGTCGACACCGTCAACATGATCGGCCTGTGGCCGGCCTTGGTCGACCCACCCCAACTCGAGAACGCCCTGCTCAACTTGTGCATCAACGCTCGCGACGCCATGCCGGACGGGGGACGGATCACGATCGAAACGGCCAATCGATGGATCGACGATCGGACCGCACGCGACCGCGACTTAGAGCCGGGGCAGTACTTGTCACTCTGCGTCAGCGACACCGGTACCGGCATGCCGCCCGACGTGATCGCTAAGGCGTTCGACCCGTTCTTTACGACAAAGCCGCTCGGCATGGGCACTGGCCTGGGGCTCAGCATGATCTATGGCTTCGCCCGACAATCGGGCGGACAGGTGCGAATCTACTCCGAGATGGGCGAGGGCACGACGGTGTGCATTTATCTCCCACGGCATCAAGGCGAAGGTGTCGGTGCTCATGAAGCAGACGGAAATGGCGAGGCCCCGCGAGCCGTCGAAGGCGAAACCGTGCTGGTCGTCGATGACGAGCCCACGGTCCGCATGCTCGTGATCGACGTGTTGGGGGATCTCGGCTACGCCGCCATGGAAGCTGAAGACGGCGCGTCGGGGCTGAAGATCCTGCAATCTCGCGCTCGCATCGACCTGCTCGTCACCGACGTGGGACTACCCAACGGTATGAATGGCCGTCAGTTGGCAGACGCAGCGCGAGCCCTGCGACCCGAGCTCAAGGTGCTCTTCATCACTGGATATGCCGAGAACGCCGTCGTCAGCGGTGGTTTTCTGGAGCCAGGCATGGCGGTGCTGACCAAGCCTTTCTCCGTTGACGATCTTGGCGCCAAAGTCCGTGCTCTCATCGAGAGCGGCTGACCGGCGCGTTTTCACCTCCCTCCGATAGCGGGTGCTGCATACTTGAGATGCGCGACATGGTCGAGACAGGAGCTCTCGCCGATGATCCTGGGAGCGAGGCTAACGTCGACAGCCGCCAGCCGTTAACGATCTGCGGACGGTGCTCGCACCGACTCCGTTCCCACCTCGCCTAGCCGGTGCCCGTTATCAGCCTCGGAGGCAGGCCAGGCGCACAGCGCAACCTTGACGATCGCTAATAGGGACGCTCGCGAGGCTCCGTCGCGCGCGAGAACGGACATCCCCTGCGTGACCGCCAGGACCAGCCCGGCTAGTGCGGCAGGCTGGGTCGTGGGTAAAAGCACGCGATCTTCCACGTCGCGTTCGATTCGGAGCCGAAGCCATTTCTCGATACCACGCCGCACGTCAGCCACCGCTTCCTGAACCTCCGCGGATCCCACTGATCCGCTTGCGGTCGCGCTGGCGAGCAGGCAGCCTTTCGGCGTGGCTTCGCCGGTGTAGGCAATCGCCGCGCTGGTCATCAGGACGCGCGCCGCATCGTAGGCTGACGGCGCGTCATCGATCCTGCGGCCCGCTTCCTCAGGATCGCCCGCATAGAGCCGAACCGCCTCGAGGAACAACTGCTTTTTGTCCCCGAACGCGGTGTACAGGCTGGGGGCACTGATCCCCATGGCCGCCGTTAGGTCGGCAACCGAGGCGGTCTCGTACCCATGTCACGGGTGACGCCTGGTCCATCTACCCGATGTACGACTTCGCCCACGGCCAGTCGG
>JAYVMK010000542.1:0-10369 GCA_043758995.1 Lichenibacterium sp.
GGATTCGGCCCTGGTCGCCACCTGCGGCTCGGACCATTTCGCTCCGATTGCCACCGGGACGCTGCGCGAGAGTGGCGTCGACCTGACCCACGTCCGGTCGTCTGAGACCGCGACCGGACTCTGCCTTATCGCCGTGGATGAACATGGCGAGAACTCCATCGTCGTCGCAGCCGGCGCCAATCTGGAGACCCGGCTAGACCAGTTGGAGGCGGTCCCGATCGGTTCGGGTGACACGCTCATCCTGCAGAACGAGATCGCCGGGGCGGAAACGTTCGGAGCGGTCGCCTGGGCGAAGTCCAAGGGTGCGCGCAGTATTCTCAACGTGGCGCCCGCCGCTCCGGTGCCGGCCGACGTCCTTCGCGCGCTCGACGTTCTTATCGTCAACGAACACGAGGCATTGGTGGTCGGTCAGGCGCTCGGCATCCGGTCCGAGGATCCGGAAGAGGTCGCCCGGCGCATTCATGCGGATCAGGGCTGCACGGCCATCGTCACGCTCGGGCCCGCAGGAGCGGTCGCCTTCCATCAGGGGGAGCGTTTCGCCGCAGCGGCTCCGACGATCAAGGCCGTCGACACGACCGCAGCTGGCGACAGCTTCACCGGCTCCTTCGCGGCGGCGCTCGACCAGGGCGAGACCTTCGACATCGCCCTTCGGCGCGGCGTCGCGGCGGGGTCGCTGTGCTGCACCAAGTCGGGCGCTCAGCCGAGCATTCCCTGGGCCGCCGAGATCGACGCCGCCATCGCCGGATCCGTCGTCTAGGCGCCGGACCCATGCTGGCTCACGACCCAGACATCGAACTGATGACCGAGGTGTCGGCCCTCTATTACCTGCATGACGTCACGCAGGCGCAACTCTCCGAGCGCTACCGGATCTCGCGGTCGAAGATCTGGCGCATGCTGAAGCGGGCTCGCGAGATCGGCCTCGTCGATATCCAGGTGCGCGCCAATCCAAATGCCGCCCGGCACCTCGAAGCCGAGATGGTGCGCCGGTTCGGCCTCAGCCGGCTTCTCGCCGCGATCGATCACCCGAACGCCGCGACCCAGCGCCTTGCGGTCGCGGGGCTCGTGGCCGCCCACCTCGACCAGATCCTGTCTGACGGTATGGTCGTCGCGGTCGGGATGGGGCGTAATGTCAGCACGGTGACGGAGGTCCCCGGCACGCCCCGCGCTCGATCCGTCGTCTTCGCGTCTGCCATTGGAGGGTCGGTCCGCGGCGGCGAGACCATCAATGCCGACCACATCGCCCGCCGCCTCGCATCCCGCTTCGGAGGCCGAAGCGAGACGCTCTACGCGCCCGCGGTGGTGTCGAGCCGAGAGATGCGGGAGGCGCTCATCCAGAACGAGACCGTCAAGGACACGCTGGACCGAGCGCGACGGGCCGACGTGGCCCTGATCGGGCTCGGCGACCTCAGCGAGGACAGCAACCTCATCCGCATGGGCTGGTTTTCGCCGCAGGAGGTCACGGGCGCCCGCGTGAGCGGAACGGTCGGCGACATGATGGGGCACGACTTCCTGGACATCGAGGGAAAATCGTCCCGCGACATCATGGGGGGCCGCGTGATCGGATTGACGCTAGAGGAGCTTCGCCCGATCCGCAACGTCGTGGCGATCGCGAGCGAGAGCTCCAAGACGGCCATCATCCTCGCCGCTCTACGGACCGGCATGGTGAAAACGCTCGCGACGAGCCTTGCCAATGCGAGTGCCGTCGTCGCGCTCGATGACGCGACGCGTGGTCGAGCCTGATCCCGAGTTCGACCGCCGTTCAGCGTCGCATCGGATCGAGCATCAGGCCGCCGCTCGCCCGGTGACCTGCCCGACGATGCCGAGAAAGCCCTCCGGCGCCCAGGCCGAGCGGCCGATGAACAGCCCGTCGATGTGAGGTTGGGCTGCAAGTGCGACGCAATTGCCGGGATTGACGCTGCCACCGTAGAGAACGCGCAACTCATGTCCGGTCGCCTCGGCCAAGGTCGCCTTGATGCGGGCGTGCTGCGCGTCAGCGAAGCCCGGCTCGGCCGGCGTGCCGCCCTCGCCGATGGACCAGACGGGCTCGTAGGCGATGACCACACGCTCGGCCTCGGCACGGGAAACCCTGGACACCGCGGCCCGCACCTGGCGCTCCAGCGCTTCCGCGGTGCGGCCCGCGTCATGCTCCTCGCGTGTGTCGCCGACGCAGACGAGCGGCGTCAGTCCGTGGCGCAGCGCGGCGGCGACCTTCATCGCCACGGTCTCGTCCGTCTCGCCGAAAAAGGTGCGCCGCTCGCTGTGCCCGATCTCGGCGATCATGGCGCCGCAATCCGCCGCCATGGCGGCGGAGATCTCGCCCGTCCAGGCGCCGGCCTCGGCCCAATGGACGTTCTGCACCCCGACACGAACGCGCGTGCCGGCCAGCAGCCCTGCGACTTCGGCGACAGCGGTGAAGGGCGGTATGACGAAGAGCTGCGCGGCCGTGCCGCGTGCGAGGTCGGACTCTGACAAAGCCTCGGCGAAGGCCCGCGCCTCGGCGCGCAGCTTGTTCATCTTCCAGCTCGTGCCGATCCAGAGCGTGTCGAAGGCCATGAGGTCGCTCCGGTTCAGGCAGCGCGCAACGGGCGCGCGTCGATGTGGGTGGACCAGAAGGCCACCGACTCCCGCATCTCCGCGACGACCGCACGGTCGGCCGGCTCGCGCTCGCGCCAGGCGAGCTCCAGGCAAAGCTCGTTATCGGTGCCGCCGCCCGCCCGCACCGCGGCGAGCAGCGCGTCCGGCTGGATGCGGCCGTCCCGGTTGCGCTCGGCCGTGAAAGGCCAGTGGCCACCCTTGTTCATGGTGGACTGCTTGATGTGGATGATAGGCGACCGCGTCGCGAAGTTGCGCGCCCAGGCATAAGGGTCGGTGTCGACGGGGTCGGAGGACGACACGTCACCGTGGTCGATGTCCACCATGGGCAGCAGCGGCAACGGCAGGGCGCCGTCGTCGATGTCGGCCTGGAGGGCACGCGTTCCGGCCTGGGTGTGGCCGAGCTCGCGGCCGACCGACATGGGCTCCCAAAAAAGCCAAGTCAGCCCGCGCTTCGCCGCATGGTCCGCCACGGCGCGCCAGCAGTCGAGTGCCTCGGCCAGCCGGGCCGCGCGGCGCGCGGGATCGTCATAGTCGCTGAAGGTCAGGATGGCATATTGCGTCCCAATAGCCGGACAGCCGAGGTCGGCGGCGATGTCGGCCAGCCCCTTGAACCAGGCCACCGAATGGGCCCGCGCCTCAGGGTCGGGATGACCGAAGTGGTTGAGCCGGCCATAAGGCCCGGTCATCATCGACGTCACGGCAAGCCTCTCGGCGGCACAGCTCTTCGCCATGCGGTCCGTGGTGCGCCGCACCAGCGCGGTGGGCCAGGCAGGATCGATGAACTCGTGGGTCAACTGGATCCGGCCGATGCCGACCTCGCCGGCCAGCACGCGCGCCAGCTCCTCGGGCTCGGCGAAGCGGTTCACGAAGGGGTTCGTACTCAGCGACAGCGTGAAACCCATGCCCTCCCCCGATTGTTGCGTGGCTTGCTGCCGTTGCCGGGGAGAAGAAGCAGGCTTGAAAAAATTTTGCAACTGCTGAAATTAAACACAGCGCTCGGCGTGTCCGGGCAGATATTCGGAGGACCACATGAAGCTCGTCATCGGTGCCGACAGCGCCGGCAAGCCGCTGCTCGACGTCATCGCCAAGCACCTCGCCTCCAAGGGCCTCGACGTGACCGACCTGTCGCCGGGCTCCGGCTCCACGCCGGAGTTCTATGCCGACACGTCGGAGCGCGTCGGCACTGCGATCACAAGGGGCGAGTTCGATCGCGGCATCCTGTTCTGTGGCACGGGGATCGGGGTCTGCATCTCGGCCAACAAGGTGCCCGGCATCCGCGCCGCGCTGACGCACGATACCTACTCGGCGGAGCGGGCGGCCAAAAGCAACAACGCCCAGATTATCACCCTCGGCGCCCGCGTGGTCGGGCCGGAACTCGCCAAGGCCGTAGTGGATACTTGGCTTGCCTCGGAGTTCGACCCGGCCGGAAGCTCCGCCGGCAATGTCGGCGCCATCGACAAGCTCGACGGGAAATATACGAAAAGCTGAGGTGGCTCCGCTTCTCCCACCTCCGTCATGGCGCGGAGCGCAGCGACGAAGCCACCCAGCCGACAGGTTACTCGGGATGACGGCCGTCGCGGCTCTCCACGCTTCCGTGTCTTCGGTGCGCTCACCATGCGGCACGGGCGCTTGACGCAGGCTCAAGGCCGTGAAATGTTTTACACAGCGAGAATATTTTTGCAGGGCAGGACAGAGTGAGCCGCACTCCGGATCCGAACGCGATGGCCGAAGACGACGCGAGCCTGGCGGCCCGCGCCGCTTGGCTACATCACGTCGGGCGGCTGACGCAGGGCGAGGTCGCGACCCGGCTGAACGTCCCCAATGTCAAGGCGCATCGCCTCATCGCGCGCGCCGGCCGTGAAGGCATGGTGCGCGTCTTCGTCGACGGCGAGATCGCAAACTGCTTGCAGCTCGAGCAGCAGTTGTGCCGCGCTTACGGCCTTGGCTTCTGCGAAGTGGCCCCCAACGTCGACGATGACCCCTTGCCCTTGCGCTCGCTAGGCGTGCTTGGCGCGCGATACCTTCGCCTCACCTGCGAGAAGGGCGAAGACGCCGTGATCGGCATCGGGCACGGCCGCACCCTCGCTGCCTGCGTCGAATACCTGCCCCGGATCGATGCGCCGCGGCTGAAGTTCGTGTCGCTCCTCGGCGGCTTCACCCGACGCTTCGCCGCTAATCCGTTCGACGTCATCAACCGCATCGTCGAGCGCACGAGCGCCGAAGCCTATGTGTTGCCGGTGCCCTTCGCACTGAACTCCGCCGAGGATCGCGCCGTGCTGATGGCTCAGCGCGGCATCGCCGAGGTCTTCGCGCTGGCCCGCAGCACCACGTTACGTTTCGCCGGGATCGGCATCGTGGACGGCCACGCGGCCTCGCTCGCCACCTCCGGGATGATCGAGCCCGCGGAATTCGACGAGGTCGCGCGCGCCGGTGGCTGCGGCGAGATCCTGGGCCATTTCTTCGACGAGCGCGGGCGCCCCGTCGAGACCGAACTTTCTCCGCGCATCGCGGCGCTCGACCTCGACGACCTTCGCAGCGGCAAGCTCGTCGCGGTGGCGGGCGGCACCGCCAAGCCGGATGCGATCCGCGCCGTCCTGTCGAGCGGCCTGCTGCATGGGCTGCTGACCGACGAGCGCACCGCTACGGCGTTGCTGGGACCAAAACCGAAGACCTGATGCACCGGGCAGGTTCTGCCGAACCTGTCCGGACTCGAGACCATGAGGGCCGAATGCCCCGCAGCACAAACGGGAGGGAGATCGACATGAGCCACGCGCAACACGCTTGCACCGTTGCCGTCCCCTCGTGGCGAGAGGGTCGTTGATGGCCCGCGATCTTCTGATCGGCATCGACGCCGGCACCTCCGTCATCAAATCGGTGGCCTTCACGGCGGCAGGCGAGCAGGTCGGCGCCTGCGTTCGTCCGAACCGCTACCGCATCGTCGAAAGCGTCGGCGCCGAGCAGGATATGGCGGAGACCTGGGCCGATGCCGCGGCGACGCTGCGCGGCCTCGCCGAAAGCGTCCCCGACCTGGCGGACCGTGTCGCCGCCATCGCGGTAACGGCCCAGGGCGACGGCACTTGGCTGGTGGATGCGGACGGCGAGCCCGCCGGCCCGGCGCTGATCTGGCTCGACGCTCGCTCGGCGACCATCACCGAGGAGCTTCGGGCCTCGCCGCTCGGGCGCCGACATTTCGAGAGCACGGGATCCGGCCTCGCGGCCTGCCAGATGGGTCCTCAGCTGCTGTGGCTCTCGAAGCACCGACCAGAGGTCATGGCCCGCGCCGCGACCGCCTTCCACCTCAAGGATTGGCTCTACTTCAAGCTAACTGGCGACCGCGCCGCCGACGCGTCCGAAGGCGTCCATTCCTTCGGGGACTTCCGCACCATGGCCTATGCTCCGGCGGCGATCGACGATCTCGGCCTCAGCCGCTCGCTGCTGCCGACGATCATCGACGGGTCGTCGCGTACGGGCTCGCTCGGCCGTGTCGCCGCGGAGGCGATCGGCTTCGGCGAAGGCCTGCCGGTCTGCCTCGGTCCCATCGACATCGTGGCGACGGCGCTCGGTGCCGGCCTCTACGATCCCGAGCGCGACACGGGTTGTACCATCGTGGGCTCGACCGGCATGCATATGCGCATCGCACGTTCGGCCGAGGCGGTGCGGCTCAACCCGGATTGCACCGGTTACACGCTGGCCTTCCCGGTGCCGGGCACTTTCGCCCAGCTACAGAGCAACATGGCCTCGACGCTCAACATCGACTGGCTGGTTGATCTTGCACGCGGCGTGCTGAAGCAACACGGCGTCGAGAAATCCCGCACCGACATTTTCCTCGACCTCGATGACCATGTGCTCAATGCCGAAGCGGGTAGCATCCTCTACCATCCCTTTATTTCGGAAGCCGGCGAGCGCGGCCCCTTCGTCGATGCCGCGGCGCGCGCGCAGTTTCACGGTCTCTCGGCGCGCCACACCTTCAATGACCTGATGCGGGCCGTCTACGAAGGACTCGGGTTCGCGGCGCGCGATTGCTATGCCGCCATGGGGCCGATCCCGCCCGAGGTGCGGATCACCGGAGGCGCGGCGCGATCGAAGGCTCTGCGCCTCATCCTCGGCGCTGCCCTCGGCACCCGCATCCGCTCGTCGACCCGCGAGGAAGCGGGCGCGGCGGGTGCCGCCATGATGGCGGCCGTGGCGATCGGGCTCGCGCCCGACATGGAATGCTGCATTGATCGCTGGGTCACGCCGACCCTGGGAGAAGCCCAGGAACCCGACGCCGTCCTAGCCAGCCGCTATGACGGCCTGTTCCCCGTTTATCGGGTAGCGCGCGAAAGCTCGGCACCCGTATGGCGGGCGATGAGGGACGCGTCCAATACGACTCTCAAGGATCACGCGCCATGACGGATTACGGAATCGTCGACCTCGCGATCATCGGCGGCGGCATCAACGGCGCCGGCATCGCGCGGGATGCGGCGGGGCGGGGCCTCACCGTGCTGCTCTGCGAGAAGGGCGATCTCGCCGAGGGCACCTCGTCCCGCTCGGGCAAGCTCGTCCATGGCGGTCTTCGCTACCTCGAATATTACGAGTTCCGGCTCGTGCGCGAGGCGCTAATCGAGCGCGAGGTGCTGTTGCGCGCGGCGCCCCACATCATCTGGCCGATGCGGTTCGTGCTGCCCCATTCACCCGAGCAGCGCCCGGCCTGGATGGTCCGCACCGGCCTGTTCCTCTACGACCACCTCGGCGGTCGCAAGATGCTGCCCGGGTCGCGCAAGCTCGACCTGCGGCGCGCGCCGGAGGGCCGTGCCATCAAGCCCGAGTATTCGACTGCTTTCGAGTACTCCGACTGCTGGGTCGACGACGCGCGTCTCGTGGTCCTAAACGCGCTCGACGCCAAAGAGCGGGGCGCCACGATCCTCACCCGCACGGCCGCCACGTCGGCGCGCCGCGGCGAGGACGGGCTCTGGCTCGTCTCGATGACGAGCGCCGACGGGTCGGCGAGCAGCGTCAAGGCGCGGGCGCTGGTCAACTCGGCCGGGCCCTGGGTGGAGGACGTGGTCGGCCGCGTCGCGGGGCGCAACACCTCCTACAAGGTGCGGCTGGTGAAGGGCTCGCACATCGTGGTGCCAAAGTTCTGGGACGGCCCTCAGGCCTATCTTTTCCAAAACGACGACAAGCGGGTCATCTTCGTCAATCCTTACGAGGGGAACCTGTGCCTGATCGGCACGACCGACATCCCCTATGAGGGCAACCCCGCGGACGTGTCGATCGACCAGGCCGAGATCGATTACCTGCTCCGGGTCGTCAACCGCTACGCCGCAAAGGCACTGAAGCATGAGGACATTGTCTCGTCCTTCTCGGGCGTCCGGCCGCTCTACGACAACAATGCCGACGCCAGCGCCTCCGCGGTGACGCGCGACTATGTCTTCGAGGTCGACGACCCGAATGGCCAGCCGCCGCTGCTCAGCGTCTTCGGCGGCAAGATCACGACCTTCCGCAAGCTCGCCGAACATGCGCTCGACCGGCTGACCAAGACCTTTCCTCGCATGGGCAAGGCCTGGACCGCCGATGCGACATTGCCCGGCGGCGACCTGCCCGGCGCCGATTTCCCGGCTTTCCTGAAGGCGTTGCGAGCCGAGTATCCCTGGCTGCCGGCCGATCTCGCCGAGCATTACGCTCATCTCTACGGGACGCGGGCGCGGGCCTTGCTCGGCGGTGCCGAGAGCCTCGACGCGCTCGGCTTCTACCACGGCGCGCTGCTCTACCAGCGCGAGGTCGACTTCCTGCGCGACACCGAATGGGCGCTGACCCCCGCCGACGTGCTCACCCGACGCACCAAGCACGGGCTGCACATGAGCGTCGACGAGCGGCTTGCCTTCGAGCGCACCATGGAGGCGGCATGATGCCGGCGCGGATCGTGAGGCCTTACCAGTGACCACCATCTCCTCCTCCCGCGCCCCCGCTCCCCGGCGCAACAAGACCCAACTGCGCGCCGCCGTCGGGGGCGCCCTCGCGGTGGCGCTCGTCGCCTCCATGGCGCTCGACACGACCTGGGTGAAGAGCGGCACCGGCGAGGGGCCGCCCGGCGCCTTCTCTCCGACCGCCTACGGGGAGAAGACGTTCCCGGCCGTGCAGAAGGCCGTCAGCGCTCGTGCCGTGCCGGCCGTCACGCTGGCGGCCGCCATCGCCAAGGACCCCGCGGCAGCCGCCAAGCAGTACGGTGTCGATTCGGGCACCGGTGTCGAATATGCGGTTGCCTTCACGGGTACGCTCGGCGACGGCGATTCGGGCAATTACGACGTCAAGGTCGACGGCATGCCCGACACGCCAAAGGTGGCGGTGCAGACCGGCCCCGCCATCATGGGCACGGATCTGCGCGACGCGACCGGAACCATCCAATTCGGCCAGTTCACCAACCAGATCGAATACCAGAATGCCGGTTCGGCGCTGAACAAGGAGATGAAGAAGCAGGTCCTGTCCAAGCTCGACACCGATAATCTCAAGGGCAAGACCGTGTCGGTGGTCGGCGTCGCCCAGATCTCCGACCCGGCGAACTGGCTCGTCACTCCCGTCACCCTGGAGGTAAAGTGATGGCGCCCGACCCCGAGGGCGCCCTCGGCGAGGTCGTCCTCACCGCCCGTAATGTCGCCAAGTCCTACGGCAACATTCACGCTCTCAAGGGCGTCAACTTCGACATCCGCCGCGGCAAGGTCACGACGCTGTTCGGCGAGAACGGCGCCGGCAAGTCGACGCTGATGAAGGTCCTGTCGGGCGTCATCAAGCCGACCTCCGGGACGATCGAGCTCAATGGCGAGCCCGTAGATTTCGCCTCCTCGTCGGACGCGCGCGACCGCGGCATCTCCATCATCCACCAGGAACTCAGCCTCGCGCCGAACCTTAGCGTCCGCGACAACATCTTCATGGGCCGCGAGATCCGGGGCCCCGCCGGCATCGATTACGCCGAGGAGGCGCGCCAGGCCGCCGCCCTGATGGCGGAGTTGGAAGAGGAGATCGACCCGCTGACCCTGGTCGAGGACCTGCGCCTCGGCCAGCAGCAGATCATCGAGATCGCCCGCGCGCTGTCGGTCGACTCGCGCATCCTCATCATGGACGAGCCGACCTCGGCGCTCAGCGCCTCCGAGGTTGAGGTGCTGTTCAAGGTCATCCGCGACCTCAAGGCACGCGGCGTCGCCATCGTGTACATCTCCCACCACCTCGAGGAGGCGCTGGAGATCACCGATTATGCCGTGGTGCTCAGGGACGGCGCCATGACGGCCAAGGCCGATCGGAAGGACGTCGACCTCGAGTGGATCGTCCGCAACATGGTGGGCGAGGGATACGACCTCGGCTCGCCGCCGACCGGCTACCCGTTCGGCGAAGTCGCACTGTCGATTCGGGGTGTCAGCGTCGCCGACAAGGCGGGCCACGGCGCCATGGTGGTGGACGGGCTGTCGCTCGACGTGCGGGCCGGCGAGATCGTCTGCATCTATGGGCTGATGGGGGCCGGGCGTACCGAATTGCTCGAATGCGTCTTCGGCAAGGGCGCGAAGGTGGCGGGCGAGGTCTGGCTCGAAGGTCGCGAGATCTCGCATCTCGGCATCGCCAACCGCATCGCCTGCGGCCTGGCCCTGGTGCCGGAGGACCGGCAGCGCGACGGCCTCGTGCAGACCATGTCGGTCGGCGAGAACCTGTCGCTCGCCTCCATCGCGGCCTTCGTCAAAGGTCTGCTGCTGTCGCGCCCCGCCGAGCGCAAGGTCGTCGACGCCTCGATCCGCGCCGTGACGGT